>NZ_JBWJVK010000012.1:0-102758 GCF_056428945.1 Flavobacterium sp. GNP010
CTACCTTAATCAATACTACTGAACACTAAAAACGTGAACACTGATCACTTTTTTACTCTTTCCTCATTTTGTTTCACAAAAGCATCCCACCCAGTATAACTTTTTTCACCAATTACTTTCCCCGAATTGAAAAAATGACAAACCGCAGCGGCCAATCCATCAGTTGAATCTAGGTTTTTAGGTAGTTCTTTCAGCCCTAAAAGTTGCTGTAGCATTTTGGCAACCTGCTCTTTTGTAGCATTTCCGTTTCCGGTAATCGCCATTTTTATTTTCTTGGGTTCGTATTCTGTAATTGGTATGTCTCGAGAAAGTCCAGCCGCCATGGCCACACCTTGCGCGCGGCCTAACTTCAGCATCGATTGCACGTTCTTGCCAAAGAAAGGAGCTTCAATTGCAATTTCATCCGGATGGTGTGTATCGATTAATTCAATGGTTCGTTCAAAAATGATTTTTAGTTTTTGATAATGATTGTCGTATTTGGACAATTGCAACTCATTTAATTGCAAAAATTCCATTTTTTTATTGACAATTTTTATCAATCCAAAACCCATAATTGTGGTTCCAGGATCAATTCCTAATATGATGCGTTCGTTTGACAAAAGATTTGTTTAAAGTTTAAAGTTCGAAGTTCAAAGTTTTCGTTTCTTTGTAACAATGATTTCAATTCCACACAAAACTAAACAATTACTCGTAGTTCTAATCAAACTTTTGATCGTTGGCGGTGCGTTTTATTTTATTTACAATCAACTTGCCAATAATGATAAATTAGATTGGCAAAAATTCATTGTTCTTTTCCAAAAAAATCAATCCATTGGTGGGATCGCCTTTATTTTGCTATTGAGTGTTTTAAATCGGTTTTTTGAAATATTGAAATGGCAAAACCTAGTAGCATTTATCCATAAAATATCTTTGGGCGAAGCAACTAAACAGGTTCTTGGCGCATTAACGGCCGGACTTTTTACACCAAATGGAATAGGCGAATATGCTGGAAAAGCATTGTTTTTCGAAAAATCAAATACAAAAAAAGTAATTTTCTTAAACCTGATTTGCAACGGAATACAAATGATACTGACCGTTATTTTTGGTTTTATTGGGCTGCTTGTTTTTAATGCGCAATACCATGTGATTACGACAAAAACGGCAGTGCTGCTTCTTGCAGTGCTACTACTGCTTTTCCTAGTTTTATTTTTAGTCAAAAAAATTACAATTAAAGGGTATTCTATCGAAAAACTGATTCATAAGATTAATGAAATCCCGAAACCCATTCATCAAAAAAACATCTTTTTGGGTATTTGTCGTTATTTGGTTTTCTCGCATCAGTACTTCTTTTTATTTTTGGCTTTTGATGTTGATTTGCCATACCTCACGATGATTGCTACGATTTCATCTGTTTATTTTCTGGCGTCTTCGCTGCCTACTTTTCAATTTTTGGACTTTGCCGTTAAAGGAAGTGTTGCTGTTTATTTCTTCGGGATTTTAGGCGTCAACGAATGGATTGTAATATTTATTTCTACTTTGATGTGGTTTCTCAATGTGGTATTACCAGTTGTAATTGGTAGTTATTTTGTCTTGAATTTTAAAACCCTCTCCCCTCCCGAAGCTTCGGGACTTTCCAAAGGAGAGGAAGACGAAACTATATAAAATAATTATGATTCCAATTGTTTTATTCCTTATAATCCTCATCTATTGCTTGGCGATACTAGTCCTGATTTATGGTTTTACCAAGGTGAATACAACCGAAAATAACGGCTTAACGCCAAAAACAAAATTCTCCATTATCATTCCATTTCGGGATGAAAATGAAAACTTGCCGCTTCTATTAGACAGTTTTTCGAGTTTGAATTATCCAATAGATTTATTCAAAGTGATTCTAGTTGATGACGATTCTAAGGAAAAGTTTAAAATACAACGGTTAAAGTTTAAGGTTTCAATCGTAGCTAATAATCGGGTTTCAAATTCACCTAAAAAAGATGCCATTGTAACCGCAATGCAAATTATAAATACGGACTGGATAATTACCACCGATGCCGATTGTGTAGTTAATAAAAACTGGTTATTGACCTTGGATAATTACATTCAGCTTCATGATGTTGCCATGATTGCCGGAGCGGTAACGTATACTTGTGGCAATTCATTTTTACATCATTTCCAGCAATTGGATATAGCAAGTTTACAAGGCGCTACCATTGGGAGTTTTGGTATTAATAAAGGATTTATGTGCAATGGCGCTAACTTTACGTATACCAAATCCTTTTTCCAGGAATTGAATGGCTTTCATGGAAACGATACAATTGCCAGTGGCGATGATGTTTTCCTTTTGCAAAAAGCGATTGCTAAATTCCCTGAAAAAGTAAGTTATCTAAAATCTATAAATAACATTGTCATTACAAAACCATTAGATAATTGGAAATCATTATGCTATCAGCGCGTTCGATGGGCCTCAAAAACAAGTTCGTATCAGAGTGCTTTCGGGAAAGGATTGGGACTGCTCGTATTTGCAGGGAATTTGTGTTGGGTTTTGAGTATTGGGCTTTGTTTCTTTGATGTAGTACCTACTCCGATTGTCTTTATGATAATCGCATCAAAGTTTACTGTAGACACCATTTTGATTTATAAAACCAATCGTTTTTTAACCAATAACAAAATCCGGTATTTGATTTTGAGCACTTTGTTCTATCCTTTTTTTAGTACGAGCGTGGCTCTGTATTCTTTGTTTGGAAAATACGAATGGAAGGGGAGAAGATTCTGATTTGCACTACAACCATAGCCCAGATGGTAACGGCATCCTTTTTCTTTTTTCTTTAAAAAGAAAAAGATACAGTGAACAGCTGGAAATAGCTCCTCATTAAACTTCGCTAAGAACAATAAAACTACTCTACTTTTAAAATTACCGGCAGTATAAATTGCGTTTTCACGGGGATTCCACGTTTGATGGCTGGATTAATTTTGGGAAAATTAACTAAACGGACTTTAAGAATACTATCGATTTTAGTTTTGTCATAGGCAACCGAATCTTTAGGAAATTGAGGCTCGAATTGCATTGTAGCATTAGGAAAAATAGTCACCTTTACCTCTATCGTGTCCAGTTCAGGATAAAGAACCGAAAGAGTATCAACACTTAACTTTTCTTGAATCAGCTGCGTTAAAACTTCGAAAAAACACTGTTGACGTTGCTTTTTATCTTCTATTTTTTCACAATCTACTACCGATGGGTATTCATCGACTTCTTTCCAGTTAATGGATTTCAGTTCCTTTTGTAACAATTCCTTTTCCGAAGGGATTTGCTTGTCAAAGTATTGACAGGAATTAAAAATGAGAAATACGAAAAAGAGATAATACTGCTTCAAGGTTTTGTTTTTGAATGGAACTAATAGGATCTAAAATTACACTTATTTTTTTTGAGATGCTTTCAAAACTAAATAATCTTCATAGGCTTCTGCAAACCATTTCTTTTTGTTTGTAGCAGCAATTTCTTTTTGATCTGGATACAATGCCGCCAATCGATCTGAAAAAATAGCGATTTGTATGGTATAGGTATAGAATTCCTGTTTTGTCAACAGTAGCGATGGATTTGATTTTTTATCAAAAAATTCAAAAAAAAGCGCATCAAACTCTTTCAAAGAATAATTTAATACTTTTACTCTATTTTCATTGTAAATAATTTCTTTTACAGACATATCCTTGTCCGTAACTTTTATTTCTTGGGCATGTATAGTCCAATACGAACAAGTAAAAAAGACGATAATCGATAATGCTATATTAAATTGGAACTGTTTCATGAGTTAAATACAATGCTGATTTTGTATTTTCAAAATTACTAAAAATAAATGTATGGATGTACTGCTTTTTGCTCTTGGTTTTATTTGTATAATTTTAGGGGTTTTGGGTAGTTTTTTACCCGTTTTACCTGGACCAACATTAAGTTGGGTTGGATTACTGCTCTTGTACTTTACAGTTGCTGTACCAGCCAATTATTGGGTTTTAGGAACTACATTGTTAATTACAATAATTATTTCCGTTTTAGATTTTGTAATCCCAGCCAAAGGCACTAAAAAATTTGGCGGTAGCTCTTATGGGGTATGGGGAACTACTATTGGATTAATCGTTGGAATTCTTGCTCCAGTCCCCTTTGGATTCCTTATTGGACCTTTTATTGGTGCTTTAATAGGTGAGCTTATATTTGATCTCAATGATCACAAACGCGCTTTGAAAGCAGCCGTAGGTTCATTCATAGGCTTTCTAGCATCAAGCTTTATAAAATTTGTCCTTTGCGTACTGTATTTGGGATTGTTTTTGTGGATTGTTTGGCAACACAAATCCGAGCTATTTTAAAGGAGTTTTTGATTCTTTGCTCAGCAAACGAACCTACTTTAAAATCAAAAAAGCTATCCACCAAGGTGGAAAGCTTTTCATTGGTCTAACTACTAAACCCGCTACGAGTTACAAATTCGTAGCAAACAACACAACTAACGTTAAAAACCTTAATGGGGCAAAAAAGCCTTTCTGTTACGAAAGGCTTTCCCCAATATTGCGGTCTGGACGGGACTCGAACCCGCGACCCCATGCGTGACAGGCATGTATTCTAACCAACTGAACTACCAAACCTCTGCGTTATTGCGGTGGCAAAGATACAATAGATTTCCGTTTACACAAGCGTTTTTTTAAAAAATATTTGATAAAATTTAGATCTCTTAGCCAAAGTTTTGTTTTTCAACTAAGTATGTCATTAAAATTTTTTCAAAATTTTCACCAACGCTTACTGGAATGTACTTTATTCGGTTTTGCGAGCAGGTTAACGCTAACTTTTTAAAGTAACTTTCCACCTGTTTTTCATATTCTTCTTTGACTGTATCGGCAAAAACAGCTACCTCTTCTCCTGTTTCTACATCAATAAACTTCCTTGGAGCATTATCAAAATCAAAATTCAACTCTGTTTTGTTATCGACAACGTGAAATAAAACTACTTTATGCTTGTTGTGCTTTAAGTGCTGCAAAGCATTAAACAAGGCTTCTTCTGATCCATCAGCACTAGACTGAAACATATCTGTAAACAAGATAATCATGGAACGTCGGTGAATTTTTTCAGCAATTTGATGCAAAAAGGTAACCGTATCAGTACTTTTTTTAGCAACTGGCTTTGTCAACAATCCTTCTAGCGCATTCAAAATCATCCTATGATGGCGATCACTACCTTTTTCAGGCGCATAGTACTCATAAGTATCTGAATACACACTTAATCCAATAGCATCCCGCTGTTTCTTCAACAAATTCATTAAAACTGCTGAGGCCAAAACTGAAAAACCAATTTTATTCTCAAAAAACTGCTGGTTCTCTTTCAATTTAGGATAATGCATCGATGACGAATTATCGATAATAATA
The DNA here is from genome assembly GCF_056428945.1 of Flavobacterium sp. GNP010. NCBI lineage: Bacteria > Pseudomonadati > Bacteroidota > Flavobacteriia > Flavobacteriales > Flavobacteriaceae > Flavobacterium > Flavobacterium sp. GNP010. The sequence continues at coordinate 5,380 of NZ_JBWJVK010000012.1, forward strand.
TGGCAGCGAAGGTTGGTTTCTTCCTCGAATCGTTTGGCGTACAAACGATCGGTCTTGGCATATAATTTCCAATCAATATGCTTGGTACTTTCGCCTACATTGTAGACTTTGTGCTCTGCAAACTCTGCCGAAAAGCCATGAAACGGACTTTTATGCATTCCTGAAATAAAACCTTCTACGACCTGATTGGCCAGCAACTCTAGGTGCTGAAAACTGGAAATTTTCTCTATTTGCGATTCTATCTTCATATCTCAAATGTATTTAAAAAGAATGAAAAATTTAATACTTTAAGGATTGAAAGATTGAAATAATTAATGGAGCAGCTGAATTAAATTTAGCTAAAACAAAAAAAGGCTTGACTTGCGCCAAACCTTTTAATTAAATCTCAGTAGATTTTATATCAATCCTACTCTATTTTACAACAAAGCATCTAAACTATCAGCATACGTTTGCTTTGGAGCAACTCCTACTTGTTTTCCTACTACTTCACCATTATGAAAAACCAAAACTGTTGGGATATTTCTAACACCGTATTTAGCAGCAAATTCTTGGTTTGCGTCAACATCAACTTTTCCTATAACAACTTTTCCTTCGTACTCGTTGCTTAATTCATCAATGATTGGACCTACCATTCTACAAGGTCCGCACCATGCTGCCCAAAAATCAACCATCACCGGTTTATCTGATTTCAAAACTACTTCTTCAAAAGTAGCATCCGTTATTGCTAATGCCATAATATTTTATTTAAAGTTTATGGTTTGACTATTTTGATGTTTCAAACCCAACTACAAATTTAGAAATTAAAAACAAATCAAACACTATTCGTAAATTAGTTTTGACTATTAATCTATTATCAATCCCTATTTGCTTTATAAATTAATGCTTTTTCTGGAGCAATTTCCTGCTGTTCGCTATATCTTTTCCTTTTTAAAGAAAAAAGGAAAAGGATGCCGCTACCATCAGGGCTAAAAATCTGTGTTCTCCAATCTTATTTTTTTTTAAAATAAAAAAGGGATGCTTTCACAAACATCCCTTCACGTATAAAAAGCTATATTACAAGCTATATTTTAGTCCAAGTGTTAAACCTAGACCACTAATACCAACATAAGAACTTATATCATCAGAAGCTTTCGTACTATCAAAACCGGCCGAGTTAGTAGCTTTGTTATTTGAAGTACTATTAATTTGATCTACATAATTAACGTGGTTTACAGAATAAGATGCATCGGGACGAAACGATGTAGGCGTATTTAAATTATCTACTCCATTTTCTGTATAAACTTCTGTTTCTTTAGACTTTCCATGTACTGTGAAATTACGGTATTCTAATTCTCCATATACTGAAATATTTTTTCCTAGCTTATAAGAAGTACCTACAACTGCCATAAAACCTACAGTTGGGTTTGGCAATACTTTTTCTTTAGAGTATGTATTTACATTTCCACTAGGAGTAGTATACGTTCTGTTTGTTTCAATGGTTAAATTTCCAGAAACCGGCACAATTACCCCCACTTTTGTATACGGTTCAAAACCTTTAGACTCCCCTAAAAATAGAACAATTGCTGGAGCCAAATCAAATGCGGTAATTGTTCCCTGTGCTTTCCCGGAAGCGAAAACAGGACCAGGAGCCACTAACCTATTAACGGTTTCAACCATAGTTTTACTGTTGCTTTTAAAATGATTAAATCCCATCTCAAAACCCAACCTTGAAGAAACACGGTAACCTCCTGTTACACCTACTCTAAATCCTTCACCAAAGGATCCGTGATTTGTTTCTCTTGAAAGTAAAGTTGTTCCGTTAGAAGCATAAACATCCGTGTTAGGCAACTGACCTGAAACCACTGGAAATTCTGTTGCAGCCGTTTGCATAAAATACGATCCTCCCAATTTAAAATACCAACTTTCTTTTTTCTCTGTTTGTCCAATCATCGCGATTGAAAAAACCATAAATCCCACTACAAATAACATCTTTTTCATAACATCTTTTTTTAACATTTTTGCAAAAATAGGTCATTTAGACTAAAGATTATTCATTAAATCACTTTGGAAATATGTTAAAACTAATGATTATTTAATAATCAATAAGTTGCAAAATCCAAAAAGCTATATTCATTTAGAAGGAAAAAATTTCGCTATCATTTACAATAGAAAAAAGAGACGAAAAAGAACTTATTTAATTCAATTTAAAATTTACTTGCATTTTTTCGAGCTCCATTAGTAATTCATTCGAAATTTTAATTTTTAATTTTCTACTCGGCATTGTTAGCTTTGTAATTACTTTTATTTCTTCAACCTCCTCTACTTTTGCTAATACTGTTGTCTCTAAAATCTCGTTACCTTCCATTTCAGTATCGTCATTTACTTCTACAAAGGCTTCTTCGTCATTATCTATATTTGTTGCTGCATTTTCAACAATCCGCTTGATTTTTTCTAATTCCATGATTTCAAATGAAACCGTATTATCTCCTTTATTGTCTTGAAAAAGATGACTCAATTTATGAATAAAATCCGCCTCTAAATCGGCAATATTCAAAAGCACAACTAGTTTTCTAGCAAAAGTTTCCAGTACATCCTGTAATTGTTTGACCTCAACAAATTGCAACCTTGGCTCTCCTTTTTTACCTGTATCGCGATCTGTCCAACCTTCTTTTACCAACACTTTCATATAAGTAAAATTATTTTGAATAAAAAAATGACGAAACTTCAAATACTCTTCTCCAAAAATTCGAAACTCATAACTTTCATCATACCCTTCGAGTGTAAACATGCCCCACCCCTTGCCATTCTTAGCTATTCGATGCTGCACATTATTGATAATTCCTCCAAAAGTCAAATTTTTACTCAAGTAAAGATCCATATTTCTCAACGCTTCTAACTTAGCGTTACAAAAATATTTCATCTCAAATTTATAATCGTCTAGCGGATGTCCCGAGATGTAAATCCCAACAACCTCTTTTTCTTTTGCTAATTTCTCCATCGTACTCCAATCCTCACACGGTGGCACGATAGGCTCGGCAATTTGCACGTCACTAGCATCTCCAAATAAACTTACTTGTGCAGAATTCTCATTTTCTTGAAATTTCACACCATACCGAATCGCTTTTTCGTAGAACGTAATTCCATCACCATCATCATGAAAATATTGTGCCCGTGTCGTCCCTAAAAAAGAATCAAATCCTCCTGCCAAAGCCAGATTTTCAATCGCTTTTTTGTTGGCAGCACGCAAATCTATTCGCTTTGCTAAATCAAAAATCGATTTGTACTTTCCATCTTTTCTGTTTTCAACAATCGTTGCAACTGCCCCAGAACCCACTCCTTTTATAGCACCCATTCCAAAACGAACGGCGTAATTATCATTTACAGTGAATTTGTAAAACGATTCATTCACATCTGGCCCTAAAACTTGTAATCCCATACGCTTGCATTCTTCCATAAAAAAGGAAACCTGCTTGATATCACTCATATTATTAGAGAGTACCGCAGCCATATACTCTGCAGGATAATTTGCTTTTAAGTAAGCCGTTTGATAAGCAATCCAAGCATAACAGGTAGAGTGTGATTTATTAAAGGCATATTCCGCAAAAGCTTCCCAGTCTTTCCAGATCTTCTCTAACTTATCTTCGGCATGTCCTTTGGCGGCAGCCTGACTGATAAATTTCGGTTTCATTTTATCTAAAACATCCTTTTGCTTTTTTCCCATCGCTTTACGCAAAACGTCGGCATCACCCTTAGAGAAATCTGCCAGTTTTTGGGACAAAAGCATTACTTGCTCCTGATAAACCGTTATTCCGTAGGTATCTTTTAGTAATTCTTCGCAGGCATCAAGATCATAAATAATCTCTTCTTCACCGTTTTTTCGCTTGACGAAACTCGGTATATATGCAATAGGTCCCGGACGATACAAGGCATTCATGGCAATCAAGTCGGGAAAAACCGTTGGTTTCAATTCCTTCATGTATTTTTGCATTCCTGCGCTCTCGTATTGAAAAATCCCTACGGTTTCTCCACGTTGAAAAAGCTCATACGTCTTAACATCATCAATAGGAAATGTATCTGGATCGAGATCAATATTACTTCTATATTTTACTAATTTGACCGTATCTTTTATCAAAGTCAATGTTTTCAAACCCAAGAAATCCATCTTCAATAAACCAGCACTTTCCACGACCGAGTTATCAAATTGAGTTACATACAAATCCGAATCTTTGGCTGTAGCCACTGGAACAAAATTTGTAATATCACTTGGAGTAATGATAACTCCACAAGCGTGAATACCAGTATTCCTTAGGTTTCCTTCTAAAACTTTAGCTTGCTGAATGGTTTCTCCACCCAAATCATCTTCATTAGCAAGACCTATTAATTCTTTTATTTTATCGTATTCCTCTGGACGAACCGCTTTTTTTATAATGTCTTCTTTTTCATTTAAAAAACGAGCCAAATTCCACTTAGAAGGCATCATGCCCGGAATTAATTTGGCAATTTTATCAGCTTCGAATAATGGTAAATCAAGTACACGAGCCGTATCACGAATTGCCGATTTGGTTGCCATTTTACCATAGGTAATAATTTGCGCCACTTGTTTCGAACCGTATTTTCGAATCACATAATCCATTACGCTACTGCGTCCTTCGTCATCAAAATCGATATCAATATCGGGTAGTGACACACGATCGGGATTCAGGAAACGCTCAAAAAGCAGGTTGTACATTAGCGGATCTATATTCGTAATTTTCAAACAATACGCCACCACCGATCCCGCCGCAGAACCACGACCTGGACCTACCGAAACGCCCATACTTCTGGCTTCGGCAATTAAATCCTGTACAATCAAGAAATATCCAGGATAACCAGAATTAGAAATGGTCAATAATTCAAAATCCAATCGTTCCTGAATTTCTTCAGTAATTACGGGATAACGCTTTTTAGCACCCTCAAAAGTAAGGTGCCTCAAATACGCATTTTCACCACGTACTCCGCCATCAGCTGCGTCTTCAGGATTATTAAATTCAAATGGAATTTCAAATTTTGGAAGCAATACTTCTCGTGCCAAATCGAAAATTTCAATCTTATCAACAATCTCCGAAATATTCGAAATCGCCTCAGGCAAATTGGCAAAAAGCTGTTTCATTTCGTCTCCCGACTTGAAATAGTATTCCTGATTGGGCAGTCCGTAACGATAGCCGCGGCCACGACCAATAGGAGTAGTTTGCTTTTCGCCATCACGCACACACAGTAAAATATCGTGAGCATTCGAATTTTCTTTGTCTACATAAAAGGTATTGTTTGTCGCAATAATTTTAACATCATGTTTCCTTGCCAATGAAATCAAAGACGCATTCACCCTATTTTCATCTTCTTGATTGTGACGCATAACCTCAATATAGAAATCGTCTTTGAACTCGTTTTTCCACCAGATCAAGGCTTCTTCAGCTTGGTTTTCACCAATGTTGAGGATCTTATTTGGAATTTCGCCATACAAGTTTCCAGACAAAACAATAATATCTTCTTTGAATTCCTGAATTACTTTTCGATCAATTCTAGGAACATAATAAAATCCTTCCGTATACGCAATCGAAGACATTTTAGCCAAATTATGATACCCTTTTTTGGTCTTCGCCAAAAGTACTATTTGGTATCCGTTGTCCTTAACCGATTTGTTTTTATGGTCTTCACATACAAAAAATTCGCAACCTACAATTGGTTTCATCGGAACTTCGGTAGGTTCTTCACCATTTTCAACAGCCGCTTTATTTTTGGCTTCAGCCGCCTTATTATGATATAAAATATCGCGGACAAAATGAAAAGCACCCATTAAATTGGCATGATCCGTCATAGCAACCGCAGGCATTTTTTGCTGTGCTGCCGCTTTTACCAATGCCGCAATACTAATGGTAGACTGCAATACCGAAAACTGCGTGTGATTGTGCAAATGCACGAAAGGCGTATCAATAAGCCCCTTTTTATTCTCAGAAAGTTCTGCTCTAGAAACAGCTGGCGCTTGTTTTTCTCCAAACTGTTGACGAATTTTATCTGAAGCTTCCTTAAGATTAATATGTTTTAATCCAATGAGTTTAATCTCACTTGGATTCTTATTTTGAAAATCTTTAAAATAACTAGCTGGAACATCGAGTTCTTCCTTGGTAAAAATTTCGCGACGTATTAACTCCAAGAAACAACGCGTAGTTGCCTCGACATCGGCAGTCGCATTGTGCGCTTCACCGAAAGGTTTATTGAAAAGATACGAGTGCAGTTCCGTTAACGTAGGCAGTTTAAATTTACCACCACGGCCTCCTGGCAATTTCAATAAGGAAGCGGTAACTTCAGTACATGTATCTAGAATAGGCATCGAGCTCATTTGGCTTTCTACTCCCATTCTGTAAAACTCACAACCCATAATATTGATATCAAAACCTAAATTCTGACCCACAATAAATTTAGCTTTGCCTAATGCGATATTGAATTTTTCTAAAACTTCCGCCAACGAAATTCCATCGGCCTCAGCCAATTCTGTAGAAATACCGTGAATGCGTTCCGCGTCGTACGGAATATTAAAACCCTCGGGCTTCACCAAATAATCTTGATGCTCGATGACTTTTCCCATATCGTCGTGCAACTGCCATGCGATTTGAATACATCGTGGCCAGTTATCTGTGTCAGAAATGGGTGCGCCCCAACGCTTTGGTAATCCTGTAGTTTCAGTATCGAATATTAAGTACATATCTGGATTTGAAGTGTTTGAGATTTTAAAAAATCGCAAAAAATGAATTTCAAATTTAGTTTTTTTTGAGTAGAACTGAACCTAAGTTATCAACAAAAAATAAATTTATTTTACAAAAATATTCTCCTACTAAAACTACAATCACTTTGAACAAATCATCTCAATCGTACTTTGTTATAAAGATAAGATGACCACATATTAATTTTTGGATGTCGTAGTATTTCATCGAAAAAAATACCGAAATACAATTAAAAAAAAGTTGACTTATTACTTATGTCAAGTTTAAATACAGTTTAAACAAAAGTCAAAAAGTGAATTTAAAATTAAAAAAAATCCCATTTAATTAAATATTCACAATCATAACGGCTTTTAAGACCTGAATACTAACTATTTCTTAATTATCAAAAAATAAAAAAACTGTCGATACATTTTATAAAAATAAAAAACGCAGTACTAAAAAAGAAGTCTAAAAGACAAAATTTAATTAATAAATATCCGGATGAGATTTTGGGCATCGTAAAAAATGAAATACTCAAAAATGTAGATTTAATACTTTTTTTAGATTTGCTTTATTAGTTATAATCACAGTCAGTTTGACTAAGAAATATTAAAAACAGTACAAATGAGTTCTACATTATTTGATAAAGTATGGGATGCACACGTGGTGCGTAAAATTGAAGATGGACCTGATGTGTTTTTTATTGACCGCCATTTCATTCATGAAGTGACTAGCCCGGTGGCTTTTTTAGGTTTAAAAGAAAGAGGAATTTCAGTTTTATATCCGGAGCGCACTTTTGCAACTGCGGATCACAACACACCCACAATAAATCAACATTTGCCGGTTCAAGATGCTTTATCAGCGAATCAATTAAAAGCACTTGAAGATAATGCTGCTGAATATGGTATCTCACACTGGGGTTTAGGACATGCACAAAATGGAATTGTACACGTGGTAGGACCTGAAAACGGAATCACCTTGCCGGGAGCTACCATAGTTTGTGGCGATTCGCATACCTCAACTCACGGTGCTTTTGGTGCTATCGCCTTTGGCATCGGGACTTCTGAGGTCGAAATGGTTTTAGCAACCCAATGCATCATGCAATCCAAACCAAAAAAAATGCGTATTAACGTAAATGGTAAATTGAGCAGAGGTGTTGGGCCAAAAGATGTGGCGCTTTATATAATCTCTCAATTAACAACTTCAGGCGGTACCGGATATTTTGTCGAATATGCAGGAGATGTTTTCGAAGACATGTCTATGGAAGGTCGCATGACGGTTTGCAACTTGAGTATCGAAATGGGGGCTCGTGGCGGTATGATTGCTCCAGACCAAAAAACTTTTGATTTCTTAGAAGGACGTTTGTATGCGCCGAAAGGTGAAGCTTGGAACAAGGCAGTTGCATATTGGAAAACATTAAAAACCGATATGGACGCTGTTTTTGATTCAGAAGTAACTATAAATGCTGCAGACATTGAACCTATGATAACGTATGGTACAAATCCCGGGATGGGAATTGGCATTTCTGCAACTATTCCGACCGCTAGTCAAAAACAAGGTGGAGCCGAAACGTATAAAAAATCTTTAGCGTACATGGGTTTTGAAGAAAACGATGTGATGATTGGCAAACCTATTGATTTTGTTTTCTTAGGAAGTTGCACCAATGGTAGAATTGAAGATTTTAGAGCTTTTACAGAAATTGTAAAAGGAAGACAAAAAGCAGACAATGTAACCGCTTGGCTAGTACCTGGATCTCATGTTGTGGAAGCACAAATTAAAGAAGAAGGATTATTAGACATCCTTACCAAATCTGGATTTGTATTGCGCCAACCCGGTTGTTCCGCTTGTTTAGCTATGAATGACGATAAAGTTCCTGCAGGAAAATATGCAGTAAGTACTTCCAACCGAAATTTTGAAGGACGTCAAGGTCCTGGTTCCAGAACCTTACTTGCTAGTCCAATTATGGCAGCAGCAGCAGCGGTCACAGGAGTTTTAACAGATCCAAGAGAGTTGTTCTAATTGAATGTCAATTTCAATGGCAATAACAATATCAAACGAGAATTAAAAATAAAAAGGTTTTAGTTTTTTAAAAGTCAATTTTTCAAAAGGAAAGTCTGAAATCTAAAATAATCAATCACAATGGCATACGATAAATTTAATATTCTTACGAGTAGTGCAGTACCACTACCAATAGAAAATGTGGATACCGATCAAATTATCCCAGCTCGCTTCCTGAAAGCAACAGAACGCAAGGGTTTTGGCGACAACCTTTTTAGAGACTGGCGATACAATTCAGATGATACGCCAAAAGCAGATTTTGTCTTGAATGACACCACTTACTCTGGTAAGATTCTAGTGGGTGGAAAAAACTTTGGCTCTGGTTCCTCGCGTGAGCACGCCGCTTGGGCAGTTTATGATTACGGTTTTCGTGCCGTAATTTCTAGCTTTTTTGCAGATATTTTTAAAGGAAACTGTTTAAATATTGGCATTTTACCGGTGCAAGTAAGCCCTGAATTTGCTGAAACTATTTTCAAAGCTATCGAAGCGGATCCCAAAACAGAATTGGAGATTAATTTACCTGAACAAACGATTACTTTATTAGCAACTGGCACTAAGGAGTCTTTTGATATTAATGGTTACAAAAAAAATAATATGTTGAATGGTTTTGATGATATTGACTATTTGCAAAACATAAAAAAGGAAATTGTTGCATTTGCCAATGCCTATCCTTACTAAAAACATACAAGTATAATTTATCAATATTACGCTTGATACAGTTGTAAAGCTAGATTGCTGCTTTTAAATTTTTAGAAAATAAAAAAGCAAAGCTTCTAATTACGAGAATCACAGCCGCTTTTAGCAGTACATATATAATGGAAAAAAGAAAAATTGAAATAATGGACACCACACTTCGCGATGGAGAACAAACATCAGGAGTGTCATTTTCTGCTGCAGAAAAATTAACCATTGCGCAATTATTACTGGAAGAATTACAAGTTGATAGAATCGAAATTGCCTCAGCGCGTGTGAGTGAAGGTGAATTTCAAGGTGTAAAAGGGATAATGACTTGGGCCAAAGAAAAAGGATACGCCCACCAAATCGAAGTATTGACTTTTGTTGATAATGGACTCTCTATCGAATGGATGAAAAATACGGGCGCAATTATTCAAAATTTATTAACCAAAGGATCTTTGAATCATTTAACTCATCAGTTAAAAAAAACGCCCGAACAACATTTTACTGAAATAGCACATACTATTGCTTTGTCGACAGCAAACAATATAGAGACCAATGTTTATTTAGAAGATTGGAGTAACGGAATGCGCAATTCTCCTGAATACGTGTTTGAATATTTAGACTTTCTAACCCAACAACCCGTCAAAAGAATCTTACTACCAGATACTTTGGGCGTTTTAATTCCCTCAGAAACTTTTGAATTTATTTCTAAAATTATAACTCGATATCCAAATTCACATTTTGATTTTCATGCACACAACGACTACGATCTAAGTATTGCTAATGTTATGGAAGCAGTAAAAGCAGGTATTCATGGGCTCCACGTGACCGTAAACGGAATGGGAGAGCGAGCAGGAAACGCACCTCTAGAAAGTACAGTTGCCGTAATTAATGATTTTTTACCACATGTAGCAATTAACGTCAAAGAATCTTCTTTGTATTCTGTAAGTAAGTTAGTCGAGACGTTTACGGGTTACCGAATTCCAGCAAATAAGCCAATTGTAGGTGACAATGTATTTACGCAAACAGCTGGAATTCATGCCGATGGAGATAATAAAAATAACTTGTATTTTAATGATTTACTTCCGGAACGTTTTGGCAGAAGGCGAAAATACGCATTGGGAAAAACATCAGGTAAGGCCAATATTGAAAAAAATTTACAAGAACTAGGCTTGCAACTTAATCCCGAAGATCTTAAACTTGTCACACAACGAATTATTGAATTAGGTGATAAAAAAGAGACGGTTACTAAGGAAGATTTACCCTATATCATTTCAGATGTTTTAGACAGCCAGTCCTACCAAGAAAGAATCGTAGTAGAATCGTATATCTTATCGCATGCCAAAGGACTGCGTCCATCAACTACTTTGTCTTTAAAAATTGATGGAGAAATTATTGAAGAACACGCGCAAGGTGACGGACAATTTGATGCATTTATGAATGCTTTGGCAAAAATATATAAGAGTAAAAATTTAGAACTACCAAGACTGATTGATTATGCTGTCCGGATTCCGCCAGGAAGTAGTTCTGATGCCTTATGTGAAACCATCATAACTTGGACCAACGGAGGAAAAGAGTTTAAAACGCGAGGATTAGATTCTGACCAAACAGTAGCCGCAATAATTGCAACACAAAAAATGCTGAATGTAATCCCCTCCAATCCCCAATCTTCGGAACTCACCGAAAGGGAGGGAGCCAAACCGAAATTGGAGCTTGAAAATTTGAAATAAAATTAAAGAAACACAACACAAACGACAAACCCAATCCTTCAAAACCCGGTCTACGCATCCTTCGGAGGGGGCTGAAGAGAGGAAAACACAATTAATATGAAATTAAAAATAGCACTTTTAGCTGGAGACGGAATAGGACCCGAAGTAATCAATGAAGCCGTGAAAGTTTCTGACGCCATTGCTAAAAAATTCAACCACGAAATCACTTGGACACCGGCACTTACTGGAGCTTGCGCCATAGATGCAGTAGGCGTTCCTTATCCTGATGCAACCCACGAAATCTGCTTAGCTGCTGATGCTGTTTTGTTTGGCGCTGTGGGACATCCCAAATACGATAATGACCCCACTGCTCCGGTACGGCCTGAACAAGGATTGTTATTGATGCGTAAAAAGTTGGGCTTGTTTGCTAATGTACGTCCCACTTTTACATTCCCGTCTTTAATTGACCATTCTCCTTTGAAAAGAGAACGCATCGAAGGAACGGATTTAATTTTTTTACGAGAACTGACAGGCGGAATATACTTTGGAGAAAAAGGAAGAAAAGACAATGGTGAAACAGCTTTTGACACCTGTACTTACACCAGATCTGAAGTGAAACGTTTAGCTAAAAAAGGATTCGAGCTAGCGATGACTCGTACTAAAAAACTATGCTGTGTTGATAAAGCTAACGTTCTAGAAACCTCGCGCCTGTGGCGAGAAACAGTACAAGCAATGGAAAAAGAGTATCCAGAAGTTACAGTAAGTTATGAATTTGTTGATGCCGTTGCAATGCGATTAGTGCAATGGCCCAATTCTTATGATGTTTTAATAACGGAGAATTTATTTGGCGATATTTTAACCGATGAAGCGTCGGTTATTTCAGGTTCCATGGGATTAATGCCTTCTGCATCTGTTGGAGAACATACTTCATTGTACGAACCTATCCATGGTTCGTATCCACAAGCAACTGGTTTGAATATTGCAAATCCATTAGCGACAGTATTATCCGCAGCGATGATGTTTGAAGATGCTTTTGGATTAAAAGACGAAGCAAATGCCATTCGATCAGTAGTTAACAAATCCTTAGAACAAGGAATTTTAACTGAAGATTTATCTGCTAAGGATTCAAAGGCTTATAAAACTAGTGAGGTAGGAGATTGGTTGGTTGCTAATCTATAAAAAATGTAGGTGGTAGAGACGCACTGCAGTGCATCTCTACCGTATCCAAACAAAAAAGGTGTCAATTTTCATTGACACCTTTTTTTATAGCTAGAAAAAAATATTAATATCCTCCTCTGTTTCCACCACCACGGTTATCTCCACCACGGCTGTTTCCACCACCATAACCACCGCGTGAATCTCCACCACGACTGTTATTGTTAAAACTTCTTCTTTCACCTTCTGGTTTAGGCTCAGATTTGTTTACTACTATTGCACGTCCTTGAACAGTAGCTCCGTTCAATTCGTCAATTGCTTTTTGAGCTTCGTCATCGTTTGGCATCTCAACAAAACCAAAACCTTTACTTCTTCCTGTAAATTTATCTGAGATAATTTTAACTGAATCTACTGCTCCGTAAGCCTCGAAAGACTCTCTTAAATCTGCTTCCTCAATACTGAATGGAAGGCTTCCAACAAAAATATTCATATGTACTTATTTAAATAATAGAACAAATGTACTGCTATTTTTCTCTAATCTACTACATATTAGCTTATTTATGTTTTATTTCACTTTTAAAAAAAATAGGAGCTGCAATAGTGAAACTATGTAATGATTAGTATTTATAAGAAAACAGCCCCAAAATTAGGGAATTAAAGATTTTTCTACTGGAATTTTATAAAAAACACCTTGTTGAAAATTGACAGTTGCATTCGCCTGAGAACTGCTATCGGTGTTTTCAGCACTAAATTTAAAGGTCCCAGTAACAGTCTTGTTGATTGCATCATATTCGGTGATTATAATTTGGCCTTGACCAACACCAAAACCAGTTGTATACGTAGTTAGACCAGTAGCCGGATTAGTAATGGTACAAACTGCTTTACTTGCCTCACTTGTTCCAAGAAAATAAGTTTGAGGCTCAGCAGAAGCAGTTTTCAAGGATATCGTTTCGTTTACAATAAGGGATTCTATTAGCAAGGATCCATCTGAAGCAATAGTAGCTTTTGATCGCACGCCTCTCCAAAACACATTGTCTTTTAGACCCTGAAAAGAAGGATTGTTGAAACGAACGTCGTCCTCACAGGAAAGCAAGCCAAAAAAAACAAGGGTTATCAAAAAATATTTTTTCATAATAATTCACTTTTGTGAGGAACAAAAATAGGACATTAGACCTAAAATAAAAGACTATTGCTACAAAAAACAAAACTATTGCTTTGCTTAATACCCTAAAATTCATTAAAATAGTACAGCAGTTAGCATTTATCGATAAAAAATGTATCTTTGCACCCTTAATTAATCGAGGTCGAGTACCTCAAAATTTAATCACAAGATTATGTCAGTAAAAATTAGATTACAAAGACACGGTAAAAAACAAAAACCTTTTTACTGGGTTGTAGCAGCAGATGCTCGCTCAAAAAGAGATGGTAAATACCTAGAGAAAATCGGTACTTACAATCCAAACACAAACCCAGCAACTATCGAGTTAAACCTTGAAAGTGCAGTAAAATGGTTGCACAATGGTGCACAACCAACTGATACTGCTAAAGCTATTCTTTCTTACAAAGGAGCTTTATTGAAACACCACCTTGATGGAGGTATTCGTAAAGGTGCTTTGACACAAGAACAAGCTGATGCAAAATTAGCTGCTTGGTTAGAAGCTAAAGCTGGAAAAGTTGATGCTAAGAAAGAAGGTTTGACTAAAGCACAAGTTGCTGAAAAAGCTAAAGCTTTCAAAGCAGAGCAAGAAGTTAATGCTAAACGTTTAGCTGCTGCCGCACAAGCTGAGGCTGATGCTATCGCTGCTGCAACTCCTGCTGTTGAAGAGGAAGTTGCTGAAGTTGAAGCTGAAGAAGCTCCTGCTGCAGAAGAAAATAACGAAACAACTGAAGCATAATTTTAGAAGGCGACAATGCGTAAAGAAGATTGTTTCTACTTAGGTAAAATCGCTAAAAAATTTAGTTTCAAAGGGGAAGTTCTTGCCTATTTAGACACGGACGAACCTGAGTTATACGAAAACTTGGAATCAGTGTTTGTTGAATGCAACAAACACTTGGTTCCATTTTTTATTGAAAGCAGTTCGCTGCACAAAAGCGATTTCCTTCGAATTCGTTTTGAAGATATGAATACCGAAGAAGATGCCGATGCAGTAATTGGCAACGACTTATATCTTCCCTTAAATATGTTGCCAAAACTTACCGGCAATAAATTCTATTTCCACGAAGTAATTGGTTTTGAAGTTGAAGACAAACGTCTAGGCGTTGTTGGAAAAATAGAATCTATAAATGACACTACAGCTCAGCCTCTATTTGAAGTTTTAAACGGTGATGTAGAAATTCTTATTCCTATGATTGACCATTTCTTGGTTAAAATTGATCGTGAAAACAAAAAAGTAATCATGGATTTACCAGAAGGGTTAATTGAAATGTACCTTTAGTTTATTTTTTGAACCATTAAGAAATTAAGGTTCATTACGTTTTTTCTTAATTCCCTTAATTTCTTAATGGTTTAATTTTTTTGTCTTCATGTCTAAATTCCAATTTAAACAATTTTCTGTTGAACAAGATCGCTGCGCCATGAAAATTGGTACTGATGGCGTTTTGTTGGGTGCCTGGACGCCAATTGTTAACAATCCATTTAGCATTTTAGATATTGGAACTGGAACAGGTATAATTGGACTGATGTTGGCACAACGAAGCAACGCAGAACAAATTGACGCTTTAGAAATTGACGAAGACGCCTATGAGCAAGCTGTAGATAATTTTGAAAATTCTCCTTGGAGCGATCGGTTATTTTGTTATCATGCTGGCTTAGACGAATTTATAGAAGAGCCTGAAGACGAATACGATTTAATTGTTTCCAATCCTCCATTTTATACTGAAGATTACAAAACTGATAACGAACAGCGTGATTTAGCCCGTTTTGCTGATGCAATGCCTTTTGAAGAATTGATTGAGGCCGCCGATTTATTACTATCTGAAAACGGAATATTCGCCGTAATCATTCCATTTAAAGAAGAAGGTCGTTTTTTGGCGATAGCCAAAGAATATGAGCTATACCCTTTTAAAATTACGCACGTAAAAGGAACACCAACCACTGAAATCAAACGTAGTTTATTGGCTTTTAGCCGAAGTGAAACTCCTAATTTTCCAGTTGACAAATTAATTATCGAGACTGCTAGGCATAGTTACACTCCAGAATACATTGCCTTGACTAGGGATTTTTATTTGAAGATGTAAAACTTCTTTTAAACAAAACCTAAATTTTCGTAGTTGTCCGTTTAATTTAAACTTTAGTCGTACATTAGAAATTAATTTTACAAAACAACCAATTTTTAAAAAATATAACAATTGTTAATGCTTTTGTTATATTTCTTTATGTAAATTTGTGCTCTATAAAATTCATAAAACCATGAAACCAGACTTATTCCAATCTCCAGATTATTATAACTTAGATGATTTACTGAACGAAGAACACAAACTAGTGCGTGACTCTGCACGTGCTTGGGTAAAACGTGAAGTATCTCCTATTATAGAAGAATACGCTCAAAAGGCAGAATTCCCAAAACAAATCATAAAAGGTCTGGGAGAAATTGGTGGTTTTGGTCCTTATATACCGGAAGAGTATGGCGGTGCTGGTTTAGATCAAATCTCATACGGCTTAATCATGCAGGAAATTGAGCGCGGAGATTCTGGTGTTCGTTCTACATCATCTGTTCAATCATCGTTAGTAATGTATCCTATTTGGAAATACGGAAACGAAGAGCAACGCGTAAAATATTTACCAAAGTTGGCTACTGGTGAATACATGGGCTGTTTTGGATTAACGGAACCTAATTACGGTTCTGATCCAGGAAGTATGATTACAAACTTTAAAGATATGGGAGACCATTATTTATTGAATGGTGCCAAAATGTGGATTTCGAATGCACCTTTTGCTGATATCGCTATTGTTTGGGCTAAAAATGAGGAAGGACGAATTCACGGTTTAATCGTAGAACGCGGCATGGAAGGTTTTACTACTCCTGAAACTCATAATAAATGGTCGCTTCGTGCATCATCAACAGGAGAATTAATTTTTGACAACGTAAAGGTTCCAAAAGAAAACTTATTGCCTAATAAATCTGGTTTAGGCGCACCACTAGGTTGCCTTGACTCGGCTCGTTACGGTATTGCTTGGGGTGCTATTGGTGCTGCTATGGATTGCTATGATACCGCTTTGCGTTACGCTAAAGAAAGAATTCAGTTTGACAAACCAATTGCAGGAACACAATTACAACAAAAGAAATTGGCCGAAATGATTACCGAAATCACCAAAGCACAATTACTAACTTGGAGACTTGGTGTTCTACGAAATGAAGGACGCGCCACAACCGCTCAAATCTCTATGGCTAAAAGAAACAATGTAGATATGGCAATTCATATTGCTCGTGAAGCCAGACAAATGTTAGGCGGAATGGGAATTACAGGTGAATATTCTATCATGAGACATATGATGAACTTAGAATCTGTAATTACGTATGAAGGCACGCACGATATTCATTTATTGATTACAGGAATGGATATTACCGGAATTCCTGCATTTAAATAATATCGGATATATTTAATCGTTTTTGTTTTTTTTAAAAACCATAATTATAGAAAAATCGTAACTTAACATACGAGAGTTTATATTCTTTTAATACTAAACAGTTATAAAAGAATTAGTAAAATTGATTACAAAAGCTTCTTGGAAACAAGGAGCTTTTTTATATTTGTTAAAAAATACCACCTATGAATATTGACACAATCAACAATAGTATTCAGCCCCAAAAAGAACTATTGTTACAACATTCTTTGTACAACAAAGTTAAATCCATCGAGGATTTACATTGTTTTCTTGAAAATCACGTATACGCCGTTTGGGATTTTATGTCTTTATTGAAAGCCTTACAATCTAAATTAACGTGTACGACAACTCCGTGGTTCGCCACAACCAATCCACAAACTAGATATTTGATCAATGAGATTGTGGTTGCCGAAGAGTCTGATTTGACAATCGATGGCCAACGTTCTAGTCATTATGAAATGTACATCGAAGCGATGAAAGCGTGCGGAGCTAGCACGACGGGAATCGAACATTTTTTATCAGAAGTAAATTCGCTGAAAAATATTTTTGTAGCGATCAAAAAAAGCAATTTACATCCTAATATTAAAGCCTTTTTAGATTTTACTTTCCGAGTTATTGAGGAGGGAAAATCACATGAAATTGCTGCAGCGTTCACTTTTGGACGAGAAGATTTGATTCCGAGTATGTTTACTGCTATTTTGAAAAACTTTCAGGCTAATTTCCCTGATACCGATTTAAGCAAATTGATATACTATTTTGAAAGACATATCGAATTAGATGCTGATGACCACGGACCTATGGCCATGAAAATGATAACGGAACTTTGCGGAACTGATGCTCAAAAATGGTCTGATGTTGAAGAAGTATCGAAAATGGCCTTAGAAAAAAGAATTGGATTATGGGACGCCATAGAAGAGTCCCTTATTCTGAAAGTAGAACTGGCGTAAAACCAATAGTTTCTTATATACGTAACTATTATTTGGAAACGAATTGCCATTAATTTCAAAATAATGAAAAAGAATTTTCAAGTACTAGTTGCGTTATTTTCGTTGTATTTGTTTTCAAGTTGTAGTGTAGAAAATGATGTTTCACAACCGATACCAACTTCGACGCCAATACAAAATAAGACCTATACTTATCTCGCTCTAGGAGACAGCTATACCATTGGAGAAAGTGTTTGCGAAACCTGTCGTTTTCCAGCGCAACTATCAAAAAAACTAGGGGATTTACATCCAAAAAATACATATTCCCATCAAATCATTGCGCGAACAGGCTGGACTACAACTAACTTGCTTTCGGCTATTGCCACTCAAAATCCCTCTTCCAATTACGATTTAGTCACTTTACTTATTGGTGTAAACAACCAATATCAAAACAAGCCTTTTTCTTTATATGAAAAAGAATTCCCTGAACTTGTTAATAAAGCTATTGCTTTTGCAAAAGGTGATAAATCCAACGTAATTGTGGTCTCAATACCAGATTATGCTTTTACTCCTTTTGGGCAAGCATCAAGTAATCCAGCTGCTATTTCATCACAGATAGACCGCTACAATGAGTATGCGAAAAATTATTGTGAAGCTAATTCTATTTCTTTTATTTTCATCACTGATAGTACTAGACAGGGTTTGACTAATAAAAGTTTAGTAGCTTCAGATGGTTTACATCCTTCTGAGCTTGCCTACTCATTATTTGTAGAACGAATGTTCCCAACAGCGACTACTGCAATTCACAATTAAAAACATTAGAATTACGAAACCTCAAAGATACCCTAGCATTAAGGGCTATTTTGTTTATCTTTAGTTTTAAAATTAAAAAAATGGCTTCGCAAGAACGATTAACAAGAGCTTTTATCGAAGCGCAGAGAATTCCTTTTAACGATCAATCAAAGTTTATTCTCTTTAGTGATTGCCATCGCAGTGACAACAGCTTTGCCGATGACTTTGCCAGCAATCGAAATGTTTATTTTCATGCAATGACCCAGTATTACAATGATGGATTTACCTATTTTGAGCTCGGGGATGGTGATGAACTTTGGGAAAACATCTTTTTCAAAACTATTTTTGAAGCACACAAAAGCGTTTATTTATTACTTAAAAAATTTCATGATTCTAAAAGATATTACAAAATTTGGGGCAACCATGAAATGACTTTTAAAGATAACGCGCATGCACAAAAAACACTCTCTACTTATACCAATACGCAAAACGACAAAGAAGAACCTTTATTTACTGGTATTAAATGTCATGAAGCACTCGTTTTAGTTCATGAAGATACCAATCAAGAATTGTTTTTGACACACGGCCATCAGGCTGATTTCATGAATTACATCGGTTGGAAAATCAATCGGTTTATGGTACGAATATTATGGAAACCATTGCAAATATGGGGGATTTCAGATCCAACAAGTCCTGCTAAAAATTACATGGAGCGCATAAAAATTGAACTCCGCATCAAAAAATGGATTGAAAATAACGGTCGTAAAATAACAATAGTTGGACACACGCATCGTCCCAGTTTCTCCTATCCCAGCCTAAATTCGACACCCTATTTCAATGACGGAAGTTGCGTACATCCCAGAAGTATTACGGGTATAGAAATTGTAGCAGGAACGATCACCCTAATAAAATGGTTTATTGATACCAAAGAAGATGGCATTTTGCAAGTTGTTAGAGAAGTATTGGAAGGTCCAACACTGTTAAAAAACTATGTTTAAATCATAAAAATCGGATTGTTGTAAATAGCAATGAATGAAAATTTACTTCTTAAAAAAAGGAATCTTTACTTGGATTTCCAAATAAAACCATCCAGTAAATAATGAGTGAATTGAGGCACTGTGAGTAAGGGAACCAAAATAAATTGCCAGCTGGAAAAATCATAACTAGAAACGGCAAACTGATCGTTCCAAACCAGGATTTCCCAAAAATATTCTTCGAAAAACGCAATTAAAAGTACAAAAGCTACAAACAGCATTACGCCTCTTGAACCGCGTAAATAACCCAAAAAACGGTATGGATTGGTAGTGTTTTTTTGAATGTCGTTAAGATAAATCAAAGCCATATACGGAATACCGTGAGAAACCACATTGAGTAATGTAAAAACCAAATCATTATTAAAATACACTATTCCGAAATACCATGATAAAAAAGTTCCTGAAATAATGGCATTTTTTGGAATATTAAAATACTGATCCTTTACATATGTATACACCGTAGAAACTAAATAACTTACAAGAATTAGTGCGTAAACCCAACCTAAAATACTTAAAATTCCTTGATGTTCGAGTTTTACAAAATCGTGTGGCGTAAACCAGCTGAAGGCTCTAGGTGTTGAAAAAAACCAATACAACATAGGATATCCTGTAGCGGTATAAATAACTAAAGCATCGTAAAAAGTACTCCACTTAGTTTTCACTTCTTTGCGTGAATACAAGCGCATGAACCCATATTGTTGCCTTATAAAATGAAAAACAGCTACATACGCTAAGACTGACCAAAAGATAAGGCTACCAAAACTAAAGAGAATCATACCAATTACAAAACATAAAATCGGTAAAAAAATCAATAACGACTGTCTTTTTTGAAATGCCTCTGGAACAAAATACGTTTTAAACAAGGTAGCATACACATGAGCCACATCTATAAAAACAATCAGAAACAACCATGTGTAAAAAGAAAAATGCTCCTCCACATACTGTAACTTATCTTGAAATAAAAAAACGACAGCGACCACAAAAAAGGCAGGTGCTAGAATAAAAACCATGTCTGTTTTGGGCTTATCAATCCACGGTTGCTCCATCAAGAATTGTGTTTACAATGTTAATACCTTGATGAAATGCTTCTTCAAAAATTGAAATGCCCGCCAAATCAGAATGAGCAAAGAAAATCAGATTATCAATGCTAGCTGATGCTTCTTTTTTGGCTTGACCAAAAATAAAACCCGGAACAGGACTAATCATTCCGTGTCCCAATCGATGAATGTAAATGTCCTCTATAAAACTTTCAATGGTGGGATGCGCCATTTTTAAATCATCAAGAACTATTTGTTTCCAATAGTTCTCTTTTTGGGAGTACAACAGTCTACGGTTTTTCTTAATTTCAAGAGTTGAAAAACTGTAATAATAAGTAATCACTTTTTTGGATTGGATTTGCTGTAGCGTTTGGTGTTGATCGTAGATGTACCCCAACCCTTTTGAACCATAAATTACATTGTCCCAACACAAAGGAAAACTACCATTATCTGGAAGTTCTGAAACTACGAGAGTTGCCAAAAACCAAGGTGCGTAGTGAAAATCTTTGGTGATTTTTTTTCGATCCTTAAAAAAGTATTGATTGACAAACTGAGGTGTAGCCATAATAACCTTATCGGCAATTATCTCCAGTGAAGTTTGATTTTGCGCATCATATGTGGCTGCAATTACTTTCTTATTTTCAATTTTTATATCAAATACAATGTGGTTGGTAAGTGTTTTAGAATGAGTATGTTTTTTTAAATGTGATGCTAAACGGGCATTGCCTTCTGGCCAAGTAAGAACGGTATCATTTCCTTCTGGAGCCGTGTCTTGCTTCCGAGCTGCAAAGTAGTGAATACCAGCCCATGCCGAAACTTCTTTGATACCCAAACCAAAATCATCTCTACAGCAATAATCAATGTAATTCAAGAGTGGTTGCGCTGTATACCCTTCTTGCGTGCACCATTGCATCATTGTCATTTTGTCTAAAGCTCGTATGGATGGCTCCTGAGAAGATTTGGCTAACGGAATATCAAAATAATACACTCCATCTTTATCTTTACCCGTTCTAAAAGAGCTCATCTTCAAGAAAAAATCTTGAATTTGTGCATCCTCATCTGGTGTGTTTCCAGTTTTTGGCACCAACCCTTCCTGCCAATTGTTTCTATAAAATAATCTTTCATCTGGTGCAAATGTGAGTTGTTGCACATCAAATATTGGAAAACCCTCATGGTCATATCCTTGAATGATGGCTTCCTCTTCAAGAAAATCAAGCAATTCTTGATCGGCTTTATTAGGCAATGGTAAGTAATGTGCTCCTAGCGGATATTTGGAATACTTATTTTCTCCACTTGATGAATTTCCGCCCAAATGGTTTTCTAATTCCACGACTAAAAAATCATGAATTCCTTTTTTTGAAAATTGCCTAGCAGCACTTAGCCCTGCTATTCCGCCTCCCACAATTAAAAAAGGAATATGAATTTGCTTGGTTGGTTTTGGAAAGTTTTTGGTACGCAATCGGTGCCCCAAGATATGATTGGTGCCAGAAAAACGAATAAGAACCTGAATTGCCTTTTCCTGACAAGCTTGTAAAAACGGCACGGCAAGTAAAGCTAATCCAACAGTTTTTACAAAAAAGCGTCTCGAGATATTATAATTTTCCCCACTCTTCATCAAAATAGCGCACTAAAATTTGGTTATCTAATCGGTTGATTTCAATGTCTTTTGAAATCATATCTTTGGCGAAATAATTGAATTTATCAAACTGATAATTATAAAAACGCAACCCTTCTACTTGCCTGTTTACGGTGTTAAAATTAGTCATGAAACCATTCATAGCAATGGAAAATCCCCATTCTCCAAAAGAAGGAACATAGGCGTGATACGCATCCACCTGAGGAAAAACTTCCATCATGGTTTTGTTGATACACCAAAACGATTTGGGAGCAAAATAAGGAGAAGTAGTTTGCACCACCACCACGGCATCAGAAGTTAAAATTTGTTTGAGGGTGCTGTAGAAACTCCAAGAATACAACTTTCCTAAACTGTAATTTGAAGGATCTGGAAAGTCCACCACTACCACATCATATTGTTTTTTGGCATTCTTAGCCCATACAAAAGCATCTTTGTTGAGCACTTCTACTTTGGAATTATTCAAGGAATTTGCATTGAATTTAGTCAAAACAGAATTGGTTTGAAACATCTTGGTCATGCCTTCATCAAGATCTACAAGAGTAACATGCTTTACATCTTTATATTTCAAAATTTCTCGAACTGCTAATCCGTCTCCACCGCCTAAAACCAGAACGTTATCTACTTTTTTGGCCATAGACATAGCAGGATGCACCAGCGCTTCATGATATCGGTATTCATCTGTTGAGCTGAATTGCAAATTATTATTCAAGTACAAGCGGTAATCGCTCTTGTTATGAGTAAGCACAATGCGTTGGTAGGGTGTTGCATTAGAGTAAATAATGTTTTCACCGTACAGTTTTCCTTCAGAATACGACAAAATAGAATTTGAAAACAAGTACACTACAAACAAGATTAAGAAAGCTCCAATGGCTTTGGTTCTTAATAGATATACGCTCTTCAATTCAGCTTTTAAAAGAAAGCACAAGGCAATAGCGATACTCACGTTTATCATCCCAAAAAACAAGGAAGTTCCCATGATTCCAAGTTTAGGAACCAATACTAACGGAAATAATATGGATGCCAATAATGCTCCTATATAATCAAAAGTAAACACATTAGAAACTAAGTCTCTAAACTGTACTTTGTCTTTTAAAATGTTCATTAACAATGGAATTTCAAGTCCTACAAGACAGCCCGTTACGAACACTAAAAGGTATAAAATAAATTGAAAAGAATATACGCTTTCAAACAACAAGAACAACACAACAGAACTTAAACCACCTATAAGCCCTACCAAGATTTCAATTTCAACAAAAGTGTTGAGCATGTTCTTTGTTAGGAATTTAGAAAAATATGAACCCACTCCCATGGAGAAAAGATAAACCCCTATGATAAACGAAAACTGTTTTACCGAATCGCCTAATAAATAACTGGCCAGAGTTCCTGCAACCAATTCATATACCAAACCGCAAGTTGCAATTGTAAAAACAGCAAAAAGAAGGAGGTATTCGAATTTTAAAAATTTTTTACCCATGTATTGCGGCACTAATAATCATTGAAAAACCAATAATAAGTGCACCAAAGACAATAGCTACAGCGGTATTATTTTTTTCTGTAATTTGTTTCCAAGTATTCTCGGGAGTTAGTTTTTCAATAATAAAGTAGGCTATCAGTAAAATGATAATTCCTAAAAGTGAAAAAACAATCGAGTTTAAAATAGGTTTTGAAGCGATAAAATCCATATTTGATAGTTTAAAATTAATTTATTTATGATAAAAACGGTTTACTGCACCGCGAGAATTTGAAGAGGAAGGTCTATAATTTTCGGTAGATTCGCAATCACACAACTGACTTCCAGTGGCATTGTAATAAACAAACAAAGCGTAAAAAAGAGCTCCTATCACAAGTGAAAGAGCATTACTGCGCATAAAATCTAAAATCTTATCCATACTTAAGAATTAAAAAAAGACTCGTTAGTTTCTCCCCATCTTTTAGCTTCGAAATTTTTCTCTACATAATATAAGACAAGTACAAAAACAACCATAATTATTAAAATGAGCCAAATATTTCTAGATGAAGGCTCACTCCATACCACTTTTACATTCATAAAATCACTGGTAACATCCTCAGGAGCTTTCATTGGGATGATGTTTAAATGATAGGTGCCCGCTGGGACACCACATAAATTGAACTCCTCTGAGTTTGAACCTTCGGACCATGACTCCCCATCTGTGTAGCCTGAATAATGCTCAATATCTTTACTCGCATAGACTTCTTCGCCTGTTTTTTCGTTGATAAGCGCTACTTGAACATTGACCCATGAATTGCTCACGGGTGCATACAACTTTACCTTTAATGGCGCAGGGCTACCGCTGAGAGTAAAACTAGGACTTACAAAATCTTTAGTAGTAAAGTTCGCTAACGCTAATTGGGTATCCAGCACTTCTGTCCGAACACGATCTTTATTTAAAAACCAATTAGAGACTAAAATTAATGCCAAAACACAGCATAAAGTAATGGCTAAATTACGCAAGTTATACAGAAAAGGCTGAACCATTCCTACTCCAACTTTAGTGGGTAAATAAGATGCGCTGAAGGCTTTTTTTACAGCAGCTTTGGAAATGTGTTTCCCCAAAAAAGCATTTTGTTCGCTTCCATTTCGTTCAAAAGAAAGTACTTGAGGTGGATTTATATATTCAATGAGCTCCGCTTTTTCAAAAATATCAAAGTCAAAAAAACCACAAGCCGCTCTTAATTTGGGATAAAAATAATCGTATCTGTCAAAAGTTAGTCCTTCATAATCAACCGTTATTGGATGATTCCCTACTTTTAAAGCAAATTCTATTTTTTCAAGAATGATCCAGTGCCCATCGGCCTCGGATAGATACAAAAAATTTTCTTTGCCTTGCAGGATGTATTCAGTCCATTCAAATCCTTCATTTTCTTTGATCAAAATCCCCGTAATGGTATAATCGGTATTGTTAAAAACACCTACTTGACCCACTTTTAATTGATCTGAAAATGTAAAAGGTCTTAGTTGATCTTTAAATCGTAAACCATCTCGTTCTTGATAAACATAAACGCAATTGGTACACGCATAGATCTTTACATCAAAGTTTACATCTAATTGTGTGGTATGATTGCAATTTGTACAGGTAACTTCCATGCGTATTATCTGTTAATTTCGAAATCTTTTATTAGCACCCCATCAAAATATGAAACATAGGCAGCCATTACATCTTTTACTTTTTGTGAATTGTCTTGTAAATAATTGCACAAATACACATCTAGAGTCAGCTGGTTGTACTCTGGCCAAGTGTGAATGCAAATGTGGGATTCTTTGAGGCAAAATGAAATGGTGAAACTCCTATTTTCGAAATCATGAACTACGACACCTACTTTTTCTAGCGAAAATTGTGTCAAAATTTCTTCTGTAACCTTAGTGAAACCGGCACTATCCGTTAATTTTTGAGAGTCCTGAACTTGCAAGGTAACTAGTTTATGCAATCCAGGAGAATAGGTCGTAAGGTCCATGTATTCGTAATGAAGAAATTGAGATATAATTTTATAATGTACGAATATATCTATTTTATTTGAATAAAAAAAACCTCAAATAATTTCACATCATTTGAGGTTCTATGTTGTAGATAACAATCGCTTAATTTTCAGGAGCCAACTCTAGTTCTAATCCTTCAAGGCTTTCGGTTATTGGAATTTGACAACCCAAACGGCTATTTGATTTTACATAAAATGCTTCTGATAACATGGCCTCTTCATCATCATTCATTTCTGGCAACGGCACATCATTCAAAACATAACATTGGCAAGAAGCGCACATAGCCATTCCGCCACAAGTTCCTTCAACTGGAAGTTCATACGCTTTACAAAGTTCCATAATATTCATAGCCATATCGGTGGGAGCCTGTAATTCATGCACTACTCCTTCTCTATCTTTTATCTTTATTAATACATCCATAAATCAGTTGTGGGTTGAGAGTTTCATTGAGACAATAGCAAGACCTATGCTTTTAATAGAAAAACATAGGTCTTTTTTATCTTTTCTATTTAAAAGGAACGCTTAATACCGTTTATAGGATATTAACAACAGTTTCTATTTGTGGAGCAAATTTTTTAATGGTGGTTTCTACCCCGGCACGCAAAGTCATCTGGTTGACACTGCAACTGGTACAAGCTCCCTCGAGACGCACTTTTACATGCTTATCATCTTCGATGGAAATTAGTGTGATGTCACCGCCATCTGAGTTCAAAAAAGGTCTAATTTCTTCTAGTGCTTTTTGAACTTCTATTGTTAATTCTTCTGTTGTCATTTTCTTTATTTAAAGATTGAAAGATTAGAAAATTGAAAGATTATAAATCATTGTCAAAAGATTCTAATTTCTATTTTTTATTTACTGCGGAACAACCTGCCATAGTTGTAATTTTTACAGCCTCAGTCGCTGGTAAATTTTCATTTCTACTAACAACTTCCTGTACTACATTTCTAGTGATTTCTTCAAAAACAGTTTGGATAACAGAACCCTCTTGCATCGCTGCTGGACGGCCATAATCTCCTGCTTCACGAATAGATTGTACTATCGGCACTTCTCCAAGAAAGGCAACATCAAGATCTTCTGAAAGATTTCTTGCGCCTTCTTTTCCAAAAATGTAATATTTATTTTCTGGTAATTCTTCCGGTGTAAAATAGGCCATGTTTTCTATAATTCCTAAGACAGGAACATTTATAGCTTCAGACATAAACATCGAAACTCCTTTTTTTGCATCGGCCAAAGCCACGGCTTGCGGCGTACTTACAATTACAACACCCGTGATAGGCAAGGATTGTACAATAGAAAGGTGAATATCTCCTGTTCCTGGTGGCAAATCGACTAACATAAAGTCTAATTCTCCCCAATCTGCATCAAAAATCATCTGGTTCAACGCTTTAGAAGCCATTGGTCCCCTCCAGATTACGGCTTGACTTGGTGCTGTAAAAAATCCAATCGAAAGTATTTTTACTTCATAACTTTCTACGGGTTTCATTTTAGATTTGCCATCTACTGTAACTGAAATTGGTTTTTCGTTCTCGACATCAAACATGATTGGCATCGAAGGCCCATAAATATCAGCATCTAATATACCTACTGAAAAACCCATTTTAGCTAGTGTTACCGCTAAGTTTGCTGTTACTGTTGATTTCCCAACTCCGCCTTTACCGGAAGCAACACCAATAATATTTTTTATTCCAGGTATAGCTTTTCCTTTGATTTCTGGCTTGTCTGGAACGTCAACCTTGCTGTTTATTTTTATTTTAGCCTCTGATGATACTAATTCTAAAATTGCTTTTTTGATATCGTCTTCTGCGCGCTTCTTAATGTGCATTGCCGGTGTGTGCAACACTAAATCTACTACCACTTCATCCCCAAAAGTAATCACATTTGCAATAGCGCCACTTTCTACCATATTTTTACCTTCTCCAGCTATAGTAATAGTTTCTAATGCTTTAAGAATGTCTTTTCTTTCTAATTTCATTTTTATTCCACTTTTTTCTATTGGCATTTGCATACCAGAATATTATCTTTATTTAAACTGAGTTCAGATTACAAAGATAGCAGTTTAAGTTCTTATTTTAAAGGATTTGTATTGCATTTATTGATTTGCAAATTGCCACTACTTATAGCCCTGCTTTTCTATTCATCAACCAATTCAACACTTTTATAATCAAAGAAAAGTTTGCTACTCCATTCGGATTTCGGGAACCCAAAAAACCGAATCAAGATCTACAATCTGATTATTAACAACAACAATGCCCTCGTTTTCTAACAACTGTTGCATCAAATTTGTTCCATCAAAATGTAGTTTTCCAGTTAGTAATCCATTTCTATTGACCACGCGATGTGCTGGAACATCACCTAAAGCATGAGACGCATTCATGGCCCAACCCACCATTCTAGCGGATCGAGCTGTGCCTAAAGCTTTTGCAATAGCGCCGTAAGAGGTCACTTTGCCGTATGGAATTTGCCTTACTACAGCGTAAACCCTTTCAAAAAAGTTATCGTCGGACATGGCTTTATGTTTGATAAAAAGAAAGTTTGCTTTTTTGAAGATTAAAAATCTACTACCAATAATACCGGATAATATTTATTAGTGTGATCAAAGATACCAAACCCGTTATACCCCCTATAATGCTATTCATATTGCGCATTAAATAATCGGTCTTATTTTGTATTTTTTGAAAAAAAGTTATGTAAAAATAAAATACCAAAAAAGAACCTAATACTACTCCCGATACAAAAATAAAGACATAGGTGGTATCAAAATAAAACAAATTGTATGAGGCTAATGTTACACTCACAAAAACATAATATGGAATTGGAAAAAAATTGAGCGCTGAAAGGAGCATCCCTAGAAAAAAACGAGTCGAAGTGCTCCTTTTTTTAATTATTTCTTTTTTCTTCTTTGGCTTTTTGGCAATCAATAAAAAATAGACTGTCAATACAGCAAATATCACAAAACCAAATTCGCGCAACAGTACAATAACTTCGGGACGTTCTTTTATAAATTGTGCAAAGAGTATTGCAATAGCTGCCTGAAAGAAAATGATAATTACCGCACCAAGAACGAACCAATAGGCACTTTTTTTACCTTCCTTTAGATTCACTTTAGCTGCTGTCATATTAATCAAACCCGGAGGCGTAATCCCTACAAAAGCAGTAACAAAACCCAGAAACAAGGAAGTAATTAAATTCATAGGTAAAATACAAATATCAAAAAAGCACTACTATTCTTTAATTTTAAATCGAATATAAGTAATTGCTTTGTTAATTTCCAAATATTGTTTTTCATAAAAAGTTTGAAATGCAGTCACTTCCTCTGGACTTCCCTCGTTTACATACACATTATGATTGGCATATAAAACTTCGTGACCTTCGCCATGAAGTAAACCAAGTGTGTAGCCGTGCATAAACTCACTATCGGTTTTTAAGTTAACAACTCCGTCTTTTTTGAGGATTTTTTTATACAACTGCAAAAACTCTGAATTTGTCATTCGGTGTTTCGTGCGTTTATATTTTATTTGCGGATCTGGAAAAGTGATCCAGATTTCATCTACTTCATTTTCAGCAAAAATATGATTGATTAATTCAATTTGGGTTCTAATAAAAGCAACATTATGCAAGCCAGTTTCTACAGCAGTCTTGGCACCACGCCAAAAACGAGCTCCTTTAATATCGATTCCTACGAAATTTTTATTCGGATATCGTTCTGCAAGTCCAACAGAATATTCCCCTTTTCCACAACCTAGCTCCAACACTAATGGATTGTCATTTTTGAAGAATTCTGTATTCCACTTGCCTTTCAAAGGAAATAAATCACCTACTACCTCTTCTCTCGTTGGTTGAAAAACATTAACAAATGTCTCATTTTCCTTGAACCTCTTTAATTTATTTTTGCTTCCCACTTTTTTTGAATATTTCGGCAAAATTAAGGAAATATATAAGACCGAATGTCAAAGTAGCAAAAAAATGAAAAATCAGCAGGCAACTTTCGATAACGAAATCTATTATTTACTTAAAACAGAACCAGCTCTTAGTTTTTTATTCCTTGAGCCTTAAGCTTATCGATAATAACCGACTCGCTTGCTGATTTCAATTCAATCACTTTGTTGGAATTGTCATTTGGGATTGTCATAGACAAAACGTATTGTTTTATTTTCCACTCTTGTCCTATTTTGACTAACACACCTGAGCCGCGACAAATTTTCATTTGAGTATTTAGCAATTCGTCAAACCAAGCGGTTTTTCCTGTTTTGTCAAAAAAAATATGGCGTTCTACAACTGTAAAACTCCACGCTTTCCCTTTATCAAAATGTGGTTTTGCATAGGCCTGAAATGCTGTTTTATTCCAATTTTCTGTTGCATCAGTACCAATAAAAATTGCATCATCAGTCATCAAGTTAAAGTACGTATTATAATTAGCATCTGCTGCAGCTTTATGCCAAGTATCTAATGTAACATTGATTTCATTTGTAGAATCGGTTTGATTTACCATCACACTTTTACAACCCAATACGGTTATTACAGTCAAAACAGCTAGTAGTTTTTTCATTTTATTGGGTATTATATTTATTTCTCCATCAAAAGCTAGTAGTATGCGCGTACTCCTTTTTTGTGTCGAATAAAGGTAGCATAAAAACACACAATATTGAAATGAATCGCACAATACCTATTTATACAACCAACTAACTGTAATTTGAGGTCAAACCCACAAGACCCAAAATACGTAAAGCAATAGCGCTATTTTTTGAGACATTACCGTGTTGTCTTTTACTGCGCATTCACAAGACAGAGTTACATCTTTACTACAGCGTTTTTTGAGCGAAGCGGAAAGAATTGATTTGATAAAATAGTTTCGACAACATAACACATGAATAGACCTTAAGCCTTTTGGAATAAAAAACTTTAAAGATTTCCTTAATTCCTTTCATAATTTTTGGATTTTCACGGTTCGATTTAATTTATAATTTTGTTAAAAAATAAAAAACCAAATACAATCGTTTCATTTGCAATGTTTTATATTTGAATTATTTTTAATAATCTGTCTCAAAAAAAAATATGCATCCAGACCAGTCCTACTAATGCAAAATTACATATCAAGTTTTGACGTACTTTTGTATTGCTTTAAACAGAAAAATTTAAGATTTAAAGTTCCAATTATGAGAAAGTTATGTTCCCCAATACTTATTATTGTTTTTACAATGCTGTTGACAATTGTTTCTTGTAAAAAGAAAAATAATCCCAATGATGCTACAAGTGCACCAAGTTTAAATACCGTTGAAGTTGCTTTTGACAGCACTCAAATCAATACTTTTTTTGAAAAATATCCAAAACTAAAAAATTACCAAAGCGAGGTAGAACAATTATACCGCAAACATCAGTTTCATTACATTTGGTTTGATAAAGATGGTCTCAATGAATTTGCTGGCTTACTGTACAACAAAGTGAATAACATGAGTCAGGAAGGACTAGAAACTGAAATTCCGTATAAGGAAAAATTAGATGATATTTATGACAATCCAGAAGACAATCAGAAAGCAAGTATTAACACTGAATTGTTGAGTTCTGCGCTGTACTTTTTTTATGCAGATAAAGTCTACGATGGCATCAGTACTCAAAAAACACAAGATTTAGGTTGGTTTTTGCCTCGAAAAAGACAATCCTATGTCAATTATTTAGATTCGCTGTTAATCAATCCTTCATTAATAAATAAAGAAGAAAAAGGTGTTTTAAAACAATATTTTCTACTAAAAAAAGTATTGCAAGAATACCGAGCGATACAAAAAAAAGGAGGATGGAAAGCCATCGCACTAGACTCAACCGTAAAGTCTTATAAAGTTGGAGATAGTGCCACTGCAATTGCACAAATCAGAACACGTCTTTTTATTACCAATGATATATCGCGAGATTCTAAAAGTGCCGTTTATGACGCTGAATTAGCAGAAGGAATATTGAAATTTAAAAAGAGAAGTGGTAATCTACTCAACAAAAAGATATTACCAGAACACATCAAATACATGAATGTTCCCGTTGCTGCACGCATTAAAAACATCATGATCAACATGGAACGTTGCCGATGGATCTCGAATGATATCACGAAATCTAAGGAATTGATTGTAGTGAATATACCTGCCTATGAACTAACTTTTTTCCGAGACGGGAAACCAGAATTAGTATCCAAGGTTGTGGTGGGAAAAGCCATGAATAAAACCGTAATTTTTAGTGCTCCAATGAAATATATCGTGTTCAGACCGTATTGGAATGTACCGACAAGTATCCTTAAGAAAGAAATTCTTCCTGCCATTGAAAAGAATCCGAATTACTTGGCCGAACACAACATGGAATGGAAGGATAGTTTTGTAAGACAAAAACCAGGACCTGAAAACTCATTGGGATTAGTGAAGTTTTTATTCCCCAATTCGAATGCGATTTATTTGCATGATACACCATCCAAAAGTTTATTTGGCAGGGAGGATCGCGCTTTTAGCCATGGCTGCATTCGTGTCGCCAAGCCAAAAGAACTTGCTGCCATGATTATGAAGAACGATAAAAAATGGAATCCAGCAAAGATAGAAACGGCTATGAACAGCGGAGAAGAATATTGGTACACGCTCAAAAACAAAATTCCGGTGTACATTGGTTATTTCACTGCTTGGGTAGATGCTGACGGCGTGGTTCATTTCTATGAAGATGTCTATAAAAGAGACGAAGCATTAGCATCCTTGTTGTTTGATAAGTAACCCATCCAAAATTCAAATCGTTTGTATAGTTCCGAAAAAAATCGGAGATGCATTACAGGGATTTGCGCTGATTTTTTGACTATCTATCATTAATAAGCAATAGGCAAATTTGTTGGTTTATAAAAACAAAGTAGCTTTTTTCTTGAACCATTAAGAAATTAAGGTCCATTAAGTATAAAACTTAATTGTCTTAATTTCTTAATGGTTTATATAAAAATTCCTAGCCTGCTAATCGGCCTTCCCTATTTAAGTTTAAAAGAGATACAACTACAAACATTAGTATCTCAACCAAAAAAAAATGACAGTATCTCCATAAGACAGTGTCATTTTTTTGGCGTGCCAAAAGGCAACTATTTAATACGCTTTCTGTTTTTCGAAAGCCGTGTCCAACACTTTTTTTATTTTGTCTAAGGCACCATGAAAGGCTTTCTCTGTAGTATCGGCATGATTGGTAACTGCAACGGGTTGCATATTTACTGGTCTGGCTTCGATCAGGCATCGTTTGTCGTTGATTCCGAATTTATCACTGTTTTCGTCTGCAAGATGCACTTCTAAACGGGTTACTTTATCTTCAAAACGCGCCAAAGCGGTTCCTAATTCCTCCGCTATATACGCTTTCAAACGTGCGTGTCCTTCTACATTGTTGTCTGTGTTGATTTGTACTGTCATATTTTTATTTATTTAATGTTCTATTCTCAAATTTATCGATTGCAGTATGAAAAACCGAACCAATTAATAAAACATTGTGAAAATAAAAGAGCATTTGTAACTTGATTTTTAAGTACAAATTAAAAGCAAGTATTAGTTCTTCTTTTGACCAGAGATTTTTTTGAGCCATAAAAAATTAATTAGCCCATCTTCTTAACCATTCAGATTCATCTAGACCAACTCGAGATAATTCGGACGCATATTCCACTACAACTCTCTGAGAATGAAGGTCTTTTAAATCTAAAATCCATTCAAAATGCTCGTCAGTAACTTCTTTGTAATTTTGTTCGAAAATATATTTACCAGTTCCATCATTTCTACCTTTCACAATTCCTTCTACATTATCTCCAACGAACTTTATTGTTCTTATTGAAAATGATTTTTTATTTAATTTTAATTTAATACCGGCAGGAGATATGATTTCAAATTTGTCATTACCGTTTATTATTGACATTGGTAGAAAAAGAAATTTCCGCTCAACCCCGTAGATTCTGACACTATCACATTTTTGCTGTATACAAATAAAATAATTGTCATTTTTAGTACTTTTAATTATTGTGCCAAGAGTTAATTTAGGTTCAATATTTTGAGGCAAAAATAAACTTTTATGGTGTGTTAGTTTGGCGAAATTCTTGTTTATTTCTTCTTCTTTTGTTAAGTTACTTAAATTTAAAAAAAGTTTCGTGTTGTTATTTGACAAATATTTTAAAAATTCGCCTCTTTGGTCTTTATTTTGTATCAACGCTTTAAAAACTGTCTCAAATTTCTTTTCAACTCTAGTTTCAGAAGAAAATAATAAATCAGTAAGCATTGATTTATTACGAATAAAATCTATGCCAGGATTTAATTTAATTCCTTTATTATTTAATACTGAATGAGTTTCTTCTAGAATATTAAGATCTATCCAATCCAAAATTAAATCTTTATTTACAACCTTATGTATCCCATTATAACTTAACAAATCAGCTATAGAATCTTTCAAAATATCTAATAGTAAATCCTCAGCATCCTCTGAATTAGGTATAAATGATTTATGACTTAAATATGCACAATCCAACTCCTTCGAAAAGAGGCTTAAAATTTTATGAGAGTTAAACCGAATAGTAGTTAAACTTTGTAATGCGAAATTTGATAATAAGCCACTCGTCATTTCTGTAAACTCATTTAACACAAATGATGGTAAATCTTTGTATTTAACGATTTTATCTTTCAAACCTATAAGGTGATTAAATTTAGTATCTTCCTCCTCATCCCCAACCGAAGATTTTGCTCTAATAAGTACCTTTATATTGTCAGAGTAAACTTTGCAATCCTCATGTTTTAAATCGGAACATTCTGCAAATAATGTATCATAAACTTCTTGGGTAATTTCTACCAAATTTGTTTCACCAGTATAAATTATTATCAACTTTAAACTTCCTTTACCAACAATTGGATCCGTCAAGATTTCATTAATAATTTCTAAGGTAAACTGCCCACGTGTATCATCTGCTGGTGCATCTGCTTCGAGGTTTACATCTACATTGGTATTTAATAAATTTATTTGCCAATCAAGAATTACCACATCAGCTTTTTTGGCAATTCCCTTAAAACTATCAATATCTTTTTGATTTTGAGGTTGATATATGCCGCATATTTTTTTTTCAGAAGCAAATACGTTAGAAACTTTTCGAGCATCAAAATCATGGTTTGGACTATCAGCTGATCTAGCTAAATACGCTTTATCGTCTATAAAAACAATACTTTGCAAAAAATCATTTGCTATTACTTTTGACTTTTCAAAAAAAGGATTACTCATTATTTTCTGATTTAATTCGTTCGATTTTGAAGGTAACTGTACTTCCTTCTTTAGAAATGATATTATATATGTTATAATTTTCTGCATTTAGTACTTCTTTACTGATATTTAATCCCATACCTCTGCCATGGGCTTTTCTAGAAAATCCTAAGTCAAATATTCGCTCTCTGTCTTGAATTGGAATTTCCAACCCATTATTTGAAATGTAAATTCCAGATTCATCCGCATGTAAGCGAATTATTTTTTGATTCACATCACTATGGTTTAGCCAATAGATAGCATTGTCAATTAAATTTACAAAAACAGGATAAAATGTAGATCTAAATCCAAATAGTTTTTCATTTGCAAATCCATTTGTATGTTTAAACTGAATATTGTGTCTTTCCATTCTTGATTTGAACAAATCAATTAAAAACGCCTTAATTTCCATCAAAGAAATGTCTTCTCTCTTTCTGTTCAGTCTTCTATTTAATGGAGTGAATAGATTAAGATAACCATCTAAATGTTCAAAATTCACTTTGATGTTTTTATAAACCCCATCAAGCTTATCATTCACGTCAGACCATGCTTTCAAATCTTTAAGGCTTCCCCTTATTGAACGTATTGTACTCCCAAATTCATGATGTAAAACTCCAACTGCCAAGCCCAATTGACTTAACTCTATATCAGCTTGAACCCTTTCCCTTAACTCATCTAATTCTTCGGCTAGCGCATCCGAAATTTGATCATTTGTAATAATCTCACCTTCATTACTTTTCTCAATGTAGAAACTTTCAAATTGTCTAATAATTCTATCCATAACAAATGTATTACGGTTACTTATTAGTTCTATTTCTTCTTCCATTGATTTTCTTTGCTCTACCAAATCAAAATCATCTACATTGTTTGTTCCTAAATTCTTGAACTTATCCTTAACCGTTCGAATCTGATTATCCAAATCCAACATCAATTCAGAAGTTAGCTCTTTTATCTTCTTAGAAACATCATTAACTATTTCGTTTGTTTCGTTTTTCTTTTTAATATTCGTTTTTTTTGCTTCAACAGATATAAAATCTACAGCTTGCTCTAACCTTTTTCTTTTACTTATTTCAATGTTTAATTTTGACGTAAACTCATCAACCAAAGTGTCTAATGAATTACTTGCCATTTTAAACAATCCATTTTCTAACAATTGAAATTCACTCAAATAAGTATCAAAATCTATCCTATTTCCTTTTGATATAGAAAATCCTTTAGGATTAGAAACACTTATCTTTTTCTTATAGTCACTCAATTTTTTTCTTGAATCGAATTCGTAATCTAATATTTTTTGGCTCGACTCATCAATATTTTTAATATAAATGATTGAATTAAAATTTTGCCTAGTTTCTCCAATTATATTATTTACTTCATTTTCTATTTTCTTTGAAGTAAGATTTTTGAAAAAATTATCAAGATCTTCTAAAAATTTTTCTTTTTTGCCTTTTGCAAGCTTATCCCTTCTTTCTAAAGCAGAATAAACAGAGTTTATTTCTTGTTTTTTTTGATTATAAAACTCTGAATGTGGGTTTTTGTTTTTTTCATCAAAAAAATCTGTTGCTAATTGAACCATGAAGTTCCTAAGTATATCTTGAAATTGACGATAAGCTTTATTCTCAATAAAACCTTCTCTTCCTGCCTTCTCGGTTAACTTAAAATTTTCTTTATTGTTAATTTCAATCACACCAAACATTCTCCTATGAGAAAAAAAGTATGTACTAGCTCTTTTTGTCCTGTTTTTCTCTATATTTAAAAAATCATAATCAATATCTCCATAAGGTAATATTCTAATATTATCCTTATAAATATATAAGCCTCCAAATTTATTTGTTTTAGCGCTTAAAACAGCCCAATTTTCCGAATCAACTTTAGAATCTCTTAAATTTCCTTGAATAAATACAAAATTTATATCAAATGAACCACAATCTGTTTCCCTGAAATGATTACCATTCCAACTAATTATATGATTTTCATATTTCTGTACCCCATAGATATTAACAGAGCCTTTAAATTGTCCAAACTTATCAAAATTCCCTTCAAAATGATGGTCTGCTATTTCAAATTCTTGTGGTGTAAAAAACTCTTCTCTATTAATTAAATCAAAATACAAATCATTATCACTTCTATAATCTCTAAATGAAATATCTATAATTGGCTCAGGATGATTTGGGGTCATTGTATTATGAAAACCAATTAACATTTTTTCAATTTTTGTTGCTTCTTGACCTTTTTCTCCTTCAATGTCAAAAATTAATGTTTCATTTACAGGTGTTATATAAAAAAAAGTTCCCCCTTTTTTATTTAAAAGTTCAAAATCTCCAACTTGTTTGTTATTTAATTCTCTTGGATTTACTTTAAAACTATCTATAGAAGAACTG
The DNA here is from genome assembly GCF_056428945.1 of Flavobacterium sp. GNP010. NCBI lineage: Bacteria > Pseudomonadati > Bacteroidota > Flavobacteriia > Flavobacteriales > Flavobacteriaceae > Flavobacterium > Flavobacterium sp. GNP010. Next base: position 42,857 of record NZ_JBWJVK010000012.1, read on the forward strand.
ATTTTTAAAAAGTCATCCTCTGATATAATATCATTCTTTAAAAGATTTTCAAGAGACAATGAAATTTCAGATTTCATATTGTTTATATCATCTTCATCTGGGAAATTATCAAATTCCAAAATAGGAATTGTTATGTCTTCTAAATTAATACCTGGTAATTCAAATAGCTCCCAATTAATAAAAACGCCAACAATTTTATGGTCTTCTTCTCTTTTATTTGCTTTTGTTAATATTAAAACTTGTTTGCCTATTGATGCAATTGCTAGCCTTCCGATTCCTTTCTCACCCATTACAGGTCTTCTAAGTTTAGCACTATCCGTAGGAGGAAGAAGGGTTTTTCTATTTGCAAATTTACTTTCGGTTCCTATAGTCAACCATCTTGTTTCAAATTCTTCTCTAGTCATTCCTAGACCATCATCTCTTAGAACAAGTAAATTATCTTTTCTAAAAAAATCAATATCAAATTTATCAGCATAAGCATCATGAGCATTTTTAATAAGTTCATTAATTGCTGTTGGAATTCCAGCAATTTGTTGACGACCTAATAAATCTAATGCTCTTGCTCTTGTTTTAAATTGCGCCATTAAAATGATTATTTATTATTGCCTCTCCTATACATTTTGCATATTGAGGTGGAACTGCATTACCTATTAATCTAGCAATAGATGAAGTGCTTGTTCCATGAAATTTATATTCTTTTGGGAAAGATTGCAAGGTTGCGCCTTCTCGTAAAGACAATGCTCTGTCTTCGTCAGGGTGAACAAAGCGACCATTTGAAATACTAAAAAATTTTGTGGTGATGGTTGGTGATGGCTTATCCCACCACAAACGACCAAAAGTATCCTTAAAAGAACTGTCTTTACCCTCAAAACAAGCTAATTGTAGTTCTGGATCATTGGCAAAACCTAATCGGTTTCCACCATCTTTTGCGACTTTCTTTAATCTTTTTTTATTCACTGCCGAGATAGACGCAACGGTATGTAAAAATTCTGTATTGTCTTTATGTCCATCCTTAATTTCTGGAAAACCGTTATCTAGTCCCAAAACATCTCTAACGGTAACTTTTCGACCTTCATTTTTCATCAAATCAATCCGTTCCTCAGTTACACGATTTGCTATTAAAGTAAATCTTTTTCGACTTTGAGGAACACCATATTCTGCAACATTATGAACTTCAAAATGCACTTTATAATTGTTTTGTTCAAGCCAAATTATAAAATCTTCAAGTCCGCTTTCTCTTTTCTTTCTTAACACTCCAGGAACATTTTCTACAACTACATAACCAGGGTTAAAGTATTTTACAAAACGAGTAAATTCTATTAATAAATTTGCTGATTTTGTTGATTTGGTTTTATCTGTATTGATTATACTCCAAAATTGACAAGGGCTACAGCCTATTAGAATTAAATCATTATCATCACGATTAAGATTTAATCTTGTTTCTAATTCTTCTTCTTTTAATTCAAAAACATCAGCTTGTATAAATTGCGCGCCTCTTATATTCTCTTCATAAGTTGCTCTACAATTTGGCTCATAGTCAATTCCTGCTAAAACATTTATACCTGCTTCTAGCATCCCATAACTCATGCCGCCACCGCCACAAAAAAAGTCAACTGCATGTAAATTGTTAGCTTCATCCTCCATAATTAAATAATTCTTGAATATTTACTTCGAGAGCTTTTGCGAGTTTTTCAATAATAAGTAGCGAAACATTTCTTTTTCCTTTTTCAATATCAGAAATATAGGTTCGATCAATGTTTGCAATATTCGCCAGATACTCAATAGAGTACCCTTTTTGCTCTCTTAGCTGTTTAATTTTATGTCCAAATTTTTCTTTCAGATTCATAACCTATAAAAGTAGTTTTGTGTGGACAATTGACCTGCTTACAATTGACCTCATTTTTTTATGATTTTGAAATAATTTTCTTAAAAAAAATAATCATTAAAAATTTATTAGAAACAAAAAAAACGCTACTCTTTCGAATAGCGTTTTTTGAAATTGGTATCAATTTGTGATGTGATTGCTTCGTTCCTCGCAATGACAATCGTTTGTAGAAACGAATGCCCTAGCCCTGATGGGAACGGCATCCTTTTCCTTCCGCCACTTTCGGCGGAGGAAAAGATACAGTGTACAGCAGGATTAAGCTCATAGAAAAGAGTAACCACGCCGTACCTTCTGTCCCTATTATTTACTTGCAGGGATGGTCATAATCCCCATGTTGTAGAGCGTAAAGGCCTGTATGTCTACGTTTTCCTGAATGGTTGCTGCCACGGATTTTCCGACGCCGTGTCCTGCATTGATGTCAATTCTAATTAAAGTTGGGTTGGTTCCTGTTTGTTTTTCTTGTAATTCGGCAGCAAATTTAAAGCTGTGTGCCGGCACTACTCTATCATCATGATCGCCCGTTGTGACCATTGTTGCCGGATATTGAACTCCTGCTTTTACATTGTGTACGGGAGAATAGCCTTTGATGTAACTAAACATTTCCTTGCTGTCCTGCGCCGTTCCGTAATCATACGCCCAACCTGCTCCTGCGGTAAAGGTGTGGTAACGCAACATGTCCATCACGCCCACTGCTGGCAAAGCGACTTTCATTAGCTCTGGTCGTTGCGTCATGGTAGCACCTACTAACAAACCTCCGTTTGACCCACCACGAATGGCTAGGTATTGTGAAGAGGTGTATTTCTGAGCAATCAGGTATTCGGCTGCTGCGATGAAATCATCAAACACATTTTGTTTTTGCATTTTGGTTCCCGCATCGTGCCATTTTTTCCCGTATTCGCCGCCGCCACGTAAGTTGGGTACAGCATAAACGCCTCCGTTTTCCATCCAGATGGCATTGGCTATGCTAAAACTTGGTGTTAAACTCACGTTGAATCCGCCATATCCGTAAAGCATGGTTGGGTTGGTTCCTTCTAGTTTTAATCCTTTTTTGTGGGTGATAATCATTGGGATTTTAGTACCGTCTTTTGAGGTATAAAATACTTGTTTGGACTCATACAGATCCGTATTGAAATCTACTTTTGGTTTTTCATACACAACAGAGGTTCCTGTTTTTGTATCTAAACTAAAAATAGAACCCGGTGTGATGTAATTTGTAAACGAGAAATAAAGGTTTTTCTCTTTTTTCTTTCCGCCAAAACCGCCCGCTGTTCCTACTCCTGGTAGTTTGATTTCGCGAATCAATTTTCCGGAATAATCATATTGTTTTACTAATGAAACGGCATCTTTCATGTAATTTGCAAAGAAATAACCGCCTCCTGTTGATGGAGATAAAACATTCTCTGTTTCGGCAATAAAGTCCTTCCAGTTTTCTGGTTTTGGATTGTTGACATCCACGGTAACGATGCGTTTGTTGGGCGCATTTAAGTCGGTTTCTATGAATAATTTACCGCCTTCGTTTTCGATGATGTTGTTGTCGCTCTTAAAATTATCTACAATAGTCACAATAGGACTGTTGGGTTTGGTTAAATCTTTGATGTACAACTCGTTTCCATAGGTAGAATTTGCCGCCGTAATTACAAGGTAACGATCATCCTCGGTCACGCCACCGCCTACATAACGGCGTTTTTGGTCAGCACCAAAAATTACTTTATCGTCTTTTTGTGCGGTTCCTAATTTGTGGAAATAGAGTTTGTGTTGGTCGGTTTTTGCCGATAATTCGCTTCCTTTTGGTTTTTCATAACTGGAATAGTAGAAACCTTCGTTTGCTTTCCAAGACACACCGCTGAATTTTACGTCGACAATCGTGTCTTCGATTATTTTATTAGTAATGGCATCCATGATAATGACTTTTCGCCAGTCGCTTCCGCCTTCTGAAATAGCGTAGGCTACTTTTGAACCGTCTTTAGAAAAATCCAATCCGCCAAGCGAAGTGGTTCCGTCTTTAGAAAACGTGTTGGGATCTAAGAAAACGGTTTCGGTACCTTTGGCATCTTTTCTGTACAACACCGATTGGTTTTGTAAACCGTTATTTTTGTAGTAGTATGTGAAATTCCCTTCTTTGAAAGGCGCTCCTATTTTTTCGTAATTCCACAGTTTTTCCATTCGGGATTTTAACGCATCACGAAACGGAATTTGATTGAGATATCCGTAAGTTACTTCGTTTTGGGCTTTGACCCAAGCACCTGTCTCGGCTGATTTATCGTCTTCTAGCCAACGGTATGGATCTGGAAGTTTCGTATCAAAATACGCATCAACAGTTGCCCCTTTACTGGTAGTGGGATAGGTTATTTTTTCGTTTTTATTTTGGCCAAAAGTTGCCATTGCAGAGGTTATAGCCATTATTAAAAAGGATTTCTTCATTAGTTATTTTTTTTAGGTTGTTACAAAAATAAGGAAATAGTTAGTGTTGTAAAGGTGGGAAAGTCTTAAATAAAACTAAAAAACGCTACTCTTTCGAGTAGCGTTTTTTTGATATGTGGATGAAACAATTGAGCTACAAGTTGAAATTTACCCCAAAAACGATGTTTCTTCCTATGTTTGGAATGCCATCCGTTTTTAAACGAGAAAGATGCGCAATGTATCCTTTATCGAATAAATTATTCCCGTTGATATTAACATCAAATACAGTTTTGCCCAGTTTCACGGTGCCGCCAAAGCCTAAATTTACTAGGTTGTACCCTTTCGATTCGGTTTCAAATCCACTTATATTTTTTTGACTAAATGTACTAGCAACATTCAACGTTGCAAAACCATCTTTCAACCAGTTTTTAATTTTGAATTCGGTTCTAATAGTGTTGTTCCAATTGTTAGCGGGAATTAAAGGCAAGTAATCTCCATTTTGTTTTTTGCCTGTAACTGTTTCAAAACTCGTTTCGAAATGCAACCAATCCAATGGATGCGGATGAAAATGCAGTCCTAATTCGCCTCCGTACAACTTTGCATTATCTTGAATATAATCAAATACCGCATTTTGGTCGATTATTTCTCCTGTTGGCGAGGTATAGATGTAATTGTTGATGTGATTGTAAAATCCGTTAACAAAAAACTCAACATGATCCGTTTTGTATTCTAAATTTAAATCTGTTTGTACGTTTTGCTCGGTTTCTAAATCGCTGTTTCCTATTTCATATCGATTGGTACCTTCGTGCACTCCATTTGAAGTTAATTCAGCAAGATTTGGCGCTCTAAATCCAGAAGCAACGTTCAAACGCAACGTTACATCATCGGCTAGATTGGTTTTATAACCTAAAGAAGCATTAAAACTGTCGTATGATTTATCAATCGCTTCAAAAGAACCTTCTTCGCCTGCAATTCCTTGTGCCTCTGTAGTAACATTTCTATTATCGAAACGCAATCCGGCTTGCAACACATTAGATTTCCACTCATAATTTGCGGTTCCAAAAACCCCAAAATCATTCGTAATGGCATCCGGAATCAAATATTCTTCTCCAGAATTTGCATTGGTTTGGTGCATTCCCTGAACGCCTACAATGGTTTCTATTTTTCCCATTTTTGGCAAATGGTATTTTGCGTTGTAATTGAATGTCTTTAATTTCATGTGTAAAACCGCCACATTACTATCTTCGAACTCACTTCGATCATTGGCAACATAGCCTAAATCAAGATCTAGTTTTGATTTTTCGAAAAAGAAAACATTGTTTAAACTCCATAAATGATTGAAAACCCCTTGTTTTGGAAAACCCGTTTTCTTACTCGTCGTTTGCTCTCCTATTCCATCTTCTGGGATTCCTAAATCCAATTCATTGTAATTGTAACGCAATACACTCGAAAATTTAGTATTGCTGTACCCTATTCCAGTTTTGAAATCGGTTTCATTGTAACGCGTATTTGTCACTCGGTCGCCATCGGCAACTTTATAATCAGAATGAGTATTGTAACTTCCTCGAGCCATAAATTTCCAGTTATCTGTAGATGTTTTCAAACCCAAAGAAGAACTGCTACCAGAGGTATTCGAGAAATATCTTTGACTGAAGTTTGTCTTAAAGGTATTTGCATCAGCAAATTTTTCTGGGTTAAAATATAAAACACCACCCAAAGCATCGGAACCATATAACAATGAAGCTGGTCCTTTTATAACCTCAACGCTTTCAACTCCAGAATCGTTTAATCCCAAACCATGTTCGTCGCCAAATTGTTGATTTTCTATTCGAACGCCTTGTGAATATACCAAAACACGATTGCCGCTCAAACCACGAATTACCGGTTTCCCAATAGAGGTTCCTGTAGAAACTTGAGAAACTCCGGGAATAGTAGCCAATCCTTCGATTAAAGTGGCCGTTCCTTTTCGTTGTAAATTTTTGATGCTTTCGTGCTCGACTTTCATGACGTTTTGCGATTGCATTTTATTGAAAGCGGTTGAAACAATAACTTCGTCCATTTCGAAAATTGCTTCTTCGAGCATAACATCAAGTGTGTTCTCTATTTGAAGACTGTTTATGGTTTTGTTTTGGGTTGCAAATCCTACGAACGTAAAGCTGATCTTTAAGTTTCTATTGGGCAAATTAAAAAAAGAATATTTTCCGTTTTCATCTGTTGTAGTCCCTTTATGCAACTCTGATGCATAGACTGAAACGCCTTTTATGGGTTGGTTTTTTAAATCGGTTACAGTTCCCGATAGTGTATTTTGCGCTTGAAGCATTGCCGAAAACCCCAAGAATAGGGCTAAAATAAATTTTTTCATTGAAAATTAGTGTAGTTTTCCTCTCCCCAGCCCTCTCCAAAGGAGCGGGAGCCGACGCTGGAATTATTTAGTAAATAAAAATTATTCCAACAAAATCAAATTAATGAAGTTGCATGGAAAATAAATTCAACTGAAACTGAAATGAGTTCAGCAGAAGCTGAAATAAATTCAGCTTAAATTATTTACAGGTGGTCCGCGGTGGGAATACAAACTACCGGAAAACGAAATAACCGTTTCTGTTCCAATAAAAAAATAAGGGATTTCTTCACTACTAGAATACAATTGATAGGAGAAATCTTTTGGAGTAATGTAACTGCCAAAAGCGAATTCACATACATAACAGTGGTCAACTTTTTTGTGTTGGTGTGTTATCTCCTTACCGGTAACGTTGTATTTATGGTGGCATTGCTTTTGGGAAAGCTGTTTTTCCAAATGCTCATAGGTATGCAACGACTGGAACAGTATGGAGAACAATACTGTAACAATCAGAGAAAGACTTACTATGAGTTTATTCTTTTTCATTCGAGCCAAAGGTAACAAAAACAAGAAAAAAGAAAACCATTTGTTTCACAAAAATATTTTTTCGTGAAACAAATGGTTTTCTTAAAATACAAAAACTGGTTTACACCAATTTATTTGCTATCAAATATTCAGCAATTTGAACGGTATTTGTAGCCGCTCCTTTTCGCAAGTTATCTGCAACAATCCACATATTCAAGGTGTTTTCCTGACTTAAGTCCCTACGAATTCTACCTACAAAAACGGCATCCTTTCCTTCTGTGTACAAAGGCATTGGATACGTATACGTGTCTGTATTGTCTTGAACTACTACTCCATCGGTATGATGCAAAATATTTCTCACGTCATTTACATCAAAGTCATTTGTAAACTCAACATTTACGGCTTCGCTGTGTCCGCCTACTACTGGTACTCTAACCGCAGTAGCCGTTACAGCAATAGTTTTGTCATCTAATATTTTTTGTGTTTCACGAACCAATTTCATCTCTTCTTTAGTATAACCGTTGTCCTCGAAAGAATCGCATTGTGGAATAGCGTTGCGGTGAATAGGGTACTTATAGGCCATTTCACCTTGAACACCTGCGTATTCATTTTCGAGTTGTTGTACCGCTTTTACGCCTGTACCAGTGATGGATTGGTACGTAGAAACAATAACACGTTTGATGTTGTATTTTCTATGCAAAGGAGCAAGAACCAAGACCATTTGAATGGTAGAGCAGTTTGGATTAGCGATGATTTTATCTGCTGCTGTTAATTCGCTTGCATTTATTTCTGGAACAATAAGTTTTTTTGTTGGATCCATTCTCCAAGCCGATGAATTATCGATAACAGTTGTTCCTGCTGCCGCAAATTTTGGAGCCCACTCTAATGAAGTATCACCACCTGCGGAGAACAAAGCTATATCCGCTTTCATGTCAACAGCAGTTTGCAAGCCCACAACGGTATATTTTTGACCTTTAAAATCAATCTCTTTCCCAACAGAACGTTCTGATGCTACTGGAATTAATTCTGTTACTGGGAAGTTTCTTTCGGCTAAAACTTTCAACATGATCTCGCCTACCATTCCTGTGGCTCCTACAACTGCTATTTTCATAGTATATTTTTAGTATTACTTCGTCCGTTCGCTTTTCAGGCTCGGGTGAATATTAAATTTGAAGTACAAAAGTAAGTAATATTGAAATCAAAACAAGTGGGTTCACAAAAAATAACAAAATGTTTAATTTATAACATTCCGATAAAAGTGTGAAAATATAAATTAAAATTATTTCCCACAATTGTTACTTTTTGAATGGCAAAACTTGTGTAATAACATTCTATATAACTTTTGAACCATTAAAAAAATCAAGTATTAAAGTACTTCTTAATGTATCTTAATTTCTTAATGGTAACAAAGTCGCTACTGTTTTAGACTTATTTTTAAAGAAAAACCGCCTCTGTTACGAAGCGGTTTAGTTAGAATATATAATGTAGCGGAAATTACTTTTTTAACAAATCTCTAATTTGCGTTAATAGCTCTTCTTGCGTAGGTCCAGCTGGAGCCGCAACAACAACCACTTCTTTTTTCTTTGCTTTTTCAGCAGCTCGTAGCACCACAAAAATAAAGAAAGCAATAATTACAAAGTTAATAATAGCTTGCACTAAATTTCCATAAGTTATTACCGCAGCACCAGCCGCTTTTGCAGCCGCTAAATCAGCATAACTATTACCGTCTAGTGTTACGAACTTTTTTGTGAAATCGATTCCACCAGTAAGTAACCCTACGATTGGCATAATGACATCATCAACAGCTGAACCAACTATTTTACCAAAAGCACCACCAATAACAACTGCCGTTGCTAAGCTTAAAACGTCTCCTTTCATTAAAGAAGCCTTAAAATCACCAAAAAATCCCATAGCATAAAGTTTAAGTTTATAATTATTTGAAGATGCTAACGTACTTAAATTTTAACACATTAGCAAAGAAACTACTACAGCGACATTTATTCCCTGAAAAATATTCGTTTCACACGCTGAGAAATATTGGTTAAAATTTCATAGGAAATAGTATTTAATTTTTCAGCAATGTAATTCACTGTAAGGTTTTTACCAAAAACTACAACAACATCGCCTTCATGGCAATTGATTCCCGTAACATCAATCATTAGCATATCCATACAAACGCTACCAACAATTTGTGCTTTATTATTTTTAACCATAACATGTCCCACACCATTGCCCCAACTTCTCGAGATTCCATCTGCATACCCAATAGGAATTGTAGCAATTGTAGTTGGTTTAATAGCCATAAAACGGCGCCCATATCCTACACTTTCTCCCGCCGAGATCGTTCTTATTTGTGAAATGATCGATTTTAATGTACCCACATTTTCGAGTTGTTTTTGTTCTTCGGCATCATTTGAAACGCCGTACAATCCAATTCCCAATCGAACCATATCATATTGTGCGTTTTCAAAATTGCTAATTCCTGACGTATTTAGAATGTGCCGCAATGGTTTTATTTGCAATTCTAAAAGCAACTTTGAGGATAATTTCTCGAATAATGCAATCTGAGTATTTGCAAAATCCATATGTTCGAGATCATCGCTGGTCGCGAGATGGGATAAGATACTTTTTACGTGCACTGTTTCATTTCCTTGTAGCGCAGCAATCAACTCATTGATGGTATTTTCCTCAAAACCCAATCGATGCATACCAGTATCTATTTTTATATGAATAGGAAAATGATATAAGTTTTTTTGTTTGGCTAGTTTAAGAAAAGCATACAATCCTTTGAGACTGTATATTTCTGGTTCTAATTGGTGTTGAATTATAGCTGAAAAACTAGTGCTTTCTGGATTAAGTACCATAATAGGCAACGTAATTCCACCATTTTTTAGCGCAATTCCCTCATCGGCAAAAGCCACACCCAAGTAATCTACTTTGTGATGCTCGAGTAATTTTGCGATTTCAAGTCCGCCATTGCCGTAACCAAACGCTTTTACCATCACCATCATTTTCACTTTTGGCTTTAGCTTCGACTTATAAAAATTTAAATTATGACTTATCGCATTCAAATTGATTTCTAACACTGTTTCGTGTGTTTTCTCTTCCAGCAAATAAACAATTTCTTCAAATTGAAAAGTCCTAGCACCTTTGATCAAAATGGTTTCGTTATTGAAATCCAGTGTGTCAAAATCGGTTATAAACTCAGCTGTATTTTCATAAGTAACTGCATTCGCAAATTTAGTTTTGAATGCCGAAATGGTTTCCCCAATTCCGATGACACGATCAATTTTATGAGCAATAATCAAATCTGCCACTTTATCATACAACTCGTCCTTTGGCAAACCACTTTGAAAAATGTCAGACAAAATCACGGTTTTCTTCTTATATTGTTTTTGACTTTCTAGAAAATCCAATGCTATTTTTAAGGATTGAAAATCAGAACTATAACTGTCATCGATGATGCTGCAATTATTGATTCCGTTTTTTACTTTCAAGCGCATTTCTACGGGATATAACAATTCCATTCGGTTTTGAATAGTCGCTTCATCGTATTCAAAGTACAACAAAACCATCAAACAAGAGATGGCATTCTCGATTGATGCCTCATCTAGAAAAGGAATTTTAACATCGAACTGCTTTTTGCCCAATTGAATTTTCAAAATAACATTCTCTAAAACAACTTTCTTGGAAACCAAAACTGAGGCGCTAGCATCATTCCAACTCCATGTCAATGTTTTTATGTTGGGCTTGACATGCGCATCAATACTTTCGTTTTTATGGTACATTAAAACCTGAACGTGTTCAAAAAGTTTTAATTTTTCTTTTATTTTTTCTTGGCTGTTGGCAAAACCTTCATCGTGTGCTGTGCCTATATTTGTTAGAATTCCAATGGATGGCTTGATAATCTGCTCTAATTTTTCCATTTCGGAAACCGTTGAAATTCCGGCTTCAAAAATACCCAGATTGTGTTGCTCGTTGATTGCAATAACAGACAGCGGAACACCAATTTGTGAGTTGTAACTCTTTGGACTTCGGATGATGTTATAATCCGGGCTCAATAAAAAATTCAACCATTCCTTTACAATCGTTTTGCCATTACTACCCGTTATCCCGATGATAGGAAAATTAAAAAAGCTGCGATAATTGGCTGCAAATTCTTGCAAAGCACGCGTAGTATTTTCGACAACAAAGAAATTAGCATTTCCTTTACATCCCTCTGGAATATGGGTAACCACAAAATTCTGCACTCCTACTGCAATCAACTCCCTAATGTATGCATGCGCATCATTATTGGGTCCTACCAATGCAAAAAACAAGGTTTGCAAGCCGTTTTGTAGCGAGCGGCTGTCTATAGAAATGTTGTCTAACTTTACAGCAGCAGCATTACCCACAAAAGATGAAGTGCTGTTTTGTATACTATTTAGAATTTTATTGCTCATGAAAATAGAAAGAGATTGAAATAAGTTCTTGATGTATGAGGTATTGTTTATACCACTGGATAACGCAAAAGATTATCAAAAATACCATTTCTTTTCAAAATGAAGCGCTACACGTACTGGCTAAATGTAAAAAAGAGATCGCGTTTTTTTATATTAAACGTTTTTTTGCGTGAGGGATTGTAGTGGAGCTCTTTTACAATCCCGTTTTTAGGGGATTGTAAAAAGCGGGAACAGAAAGCCCGACGCTTTGTAGCGGCTTTTTGCCGAGACAACGCGACACGCCCAAATGAATATTACCGAATGGATTGTACCGCGCGATATTTTATATTTCTATCACGAAACAGTAGCAATTGTTTTACTATTTTTACAGATTACTTATATTTGTTTGTAGCTAAAAATAGATGTTTTGAAAAAAATTCTTCCTTTGTTTTCTTATGTTTTCCATCCGATATTCATTCCGGCAATGGCCGCATTGTTTTACTTGTTCTTTACCGATACTGAGTTTACAAGTCAGGAAAAATTATTTGTGTTTTTTCAAGTTGTGGTGGTAACGGTGCTATTGCCTTTGTTGGTTTTTTTATTACTAAAAACAGCTGGTACCATAGACTCTATAATGCTTGCCAAGGCATCCCAACGAAAAATCCCGTTACTGATTCATTGTTTTTTACTGATTATTTTGGTAAAAAAAAGCATTACTATTGACCGGTATCCCGAGTTGCATTTTTTCCTTTTAGCGGCACTTTTGAGTACATTATTGGCCCTTATTCTTTTATTTGCCAATATAAAAGCGAGTCTTCACATGATCTCCATCAGTTCGTTAACAGTCTTTATAATTGGATTGAGTTTGCATTTTCAAAATCCAAATACTGTTTTAATCACTGTGCTCCTCCTCCTGAATGGATTTGTGGCTTCCTCCCGTTTAGAAATGAAAGCTCATACCAATACTGAGCTCATACTTGGGTTTGTTTTAGGCGTGGTACCACAGTTGCTTTTACTTGTTCTTTGGTTATAAAATATAGAATATGATTCCAATATTTAGGGCCTTCACGTTTACTGGCTCACCATTTACTTGAGCTGATTTAAACAATGAATTCAAACCATAATATGCATATAAATTAATGGTGTTGTATCCCGCAGAGATATACGTTCCGTATTGCATTTTGTTGAAATCGGTATTGCCAGTAACAGTCACTTTGCCACCAGAACCATCAAAAATAGCGTTGTCGTAGAGCAAATAACTCAGTTTTAATCCGCCGTAAATGCGCCAAAATTTATGACTCGCATAAGTCGATGTTCGCCAACGAAACTCCAATGGGACATCTATGGATAGTTGCGAAAATTTATTTTTGTTGTACGTTGTTTCGGCATCAATGTAGCTATACACCTGCTTGTCTCCCACAGTGGCAATAGCTAGATTTTGATTGAAATTGTTGTAGGTAAAACCCACACCAGAGGCAACAGCAACCGTTCTAGACTTATTAATGGGCATGTCTCTTAAAAACCCTACCGAGAATCCTGATGAGAACTTAGCTTGAGACAAACTGGCTGGTTTGTCCCTCAAAATATTATACGTAATGCTAAAATAAAACTGATCTTCGCGGTATAAAGAATCTACCTTAACAACTGCCTTTTCCGCAGGAGTTTCATTCTCTTGACCAAAAGCAGACATACTAATAAAAATAAACCCTACAAGAAAACTGTTTCTATATTTTTTTAGAACTTTTATCATTCTATCCTACTTAATTTTATGGATTACACGGCTTGCATTACTCTATTGACTTAGTAACAAAGATAGCATTTCCTTAGTATGCAGCGCACATTTATTGCTGTATTAAAATAATCCACTTCATAACCTAGAGACTACTCTTTAGCATGTAAATAAACACCTAAGTTTACATTTGAAACTGTAAATTTAAATAGTGTACCTCTACTATGTTGATTGGTAAATACCTGATCGCCGATGTAGTAAGCCGTGTTGAAAACGCTACGGTTTTTTTATAAGGTAAGTAGGTACGCATTGCAAACGAGCGCCCATTGTCATTAAGTTAAGTGTTTATTTGTCATTCCGACGAAGGAGGAATCTCTGTTTGTTGCGCACTTTTGTTGCCATTCCTCCTTGGTAGGAATGACACAAGCAAAGGGATTATTCCTTAACTTAACGACATTGAACCAGCGCAAGTAAGTAAGTAAGTCAAAACCCTACTCCCGTTTTGTATTTGTACCACAATTTCTCTTTTGTTGATAAGATATTATGAAATTCAACTCCGAATTTCTTACATTTAGCCTTCAAACGCTACAGTAAAGCATCATTACATATCAGTTCCTAAAAAAATTGATACCAGCATTTAAAATACCACGATTTTAAAACTGTTATTAAAGGGATTACTGCATGTAAATAATCAAACAAGAAAAATTCGCTAGATGACCATTGAACAATACATTACTAAAATAAATACTCTATTTCAAACGGGTAACGCACGAGAACACTCCTATCGTGGGGATTTGCAGAATCTTTTAATGGCTATTTTGCCAGACGTTTTAGTTACAAATGAGCCCGCAAGAGTGGCTTGTGGCGCACCTGATTATGTATTAACACGCAAGGACATTCCTGTTGGGTATGTAGAAGCTAAAGATATTGGCGTAGATCTAAAGGATAAAAAACTCAAAGAACAGTTTGATCGATACAAAGCGGGTTTAAGTAATTTGATATTTACAGATTACATGGATTTCCATTTTTATAAAGATGGTGAATTTGTTATTAAAATAGCCATTGCAGAACTTAAAGCAACCACCCCGCCCGATGGACACCCCTCCAAAGGAGGGGAATTTAAGACGCAAATTGTTGCCATTCCCGGAAACTTCGACCAGTTTAAAAACTTGATTAAAAACTTTGCCGAAACCATATCGCAAACCATTAAAAGCCCAACAAAACTGGCGCAAATGATGGCAGGTAAAGCAAAGTTAATGGCCGATGTTATTGAAAAATCTCTAATCAGTGATGATGAACACAACAACCGCTCGCAACTAAAATCGCAAATGTTGTCGTTTCAGCAAATGCTAATTCATGATATCGATAATAAAGCTTTCGCCGATATTTATGCACAAACCATTGCCTACGGAATGTTTGCCGCTCGTTATCACGACCCAACATTAGAAAATTTTTCACGAGAAGAAGCTGCCACACTCATACCTAAAAGCAATCCGTTTTTGCGAAAATTATTTCAAGACATTGCAGGTTACGACTTAGATACACGCTTGGTTTGGATAGTAGATGAATTAATTTCTATTTTCTTGGCTAGTGATGTCGAGGATATTATGAAGAACTTCGGAAGAAGCACCAAGCAAGAAGATCCTGTGGTGCATTTTTACGAAACCTTTCTGGGTGAATACAATCCAGCCTTACGTAAAGCTCGTGGAGTTTGGTACACGCCACAACCTGTAGTAAATTTTATAGTTCGTGCTGTAGATGATATTTTAAAGACCGAGTTCAATTTACCACAAGGTTTAGCTGATACCAGCAAAATTAAAATCAAGAAAAAAGCCGTTACTCAAACAGGTGTAGGTGCTAAATCTAAAATTGTAGAAGTAGAAACCGAAGTCGAAGTTCACAAAGTACAAATCTTAGATCCCGCCACCGGAACGGGAACCTTTCTGGCCGAAGTGGTAAAACACATTCACAAGAAATTAAAGGACAACAAGGTATTTGGAGCAAGTACGTTACTAACGATTTAATACCACGTTTAAATGGTTTTGAGTTATTAATGGCCTCTTACGCCATGGCGCACCTCAAAATGGATATGTTACTCACCGAAACAGGCTATAAACCCACAGATGACCAACGTTTTAAGATTTTCCTAACCAATAGTTTAGAAGAAGCCCATCCCGACTCTCAAACCTTATTTAGCAGCTGGTTGAGTGACGAAGCCGACCAAGCCAACGCTATAAAACGCGACGCGCCTGTTATGGTTGTAATAGGGAATCCGCCGTATAGTGGAGAGAGTGCCAACAAAGGCGAATGGATTATGAACCTCATGGAAGATTATAAAAAAGAACCAGGTGGTAAAGAAAAACTAAAAGAAAGAAATCCTAAATGGATAAATGACGATTATGTGAAGTTTATGCGTTTTGGGCAACATTTTATTGACAAAAACGGTAGCGGAATTTTAGCATTTATTAATCCTCATGGCTTTTTAGATAACCCTACTTTCAGAGGAATGCGATGGAATTTACTGAAAACTTATGATAAAATTTATACCATAGATTTACACGGAAATAGCAAGAAAAAAGAAGTTTCACCTGATGGTTCTGTTGACCAAAATGTCTTTGACATTATGCAAGGAGTTTCCATTAACTTATTTATAAAAACAGGGAAGAAAAAAGTTGATGAATTAGCAGAAGTTTTTCATTATGATTTATTCGGAAAGCGAGATTTGAAATATGATTTTCTATCAAATAATTCAATCAAAACTATTGATTATAAAAAGTTACCAAATGTGGAACCTAATTATTTTTTTGCAAGTAAAGATTTTGAAGTAGAAGAAGAATACAATTCAGGCTTTATAATTAGTGCCCTTTTTCCTTTAAACAATGTTGGAATTGTTACTGCAAAAGATATTGTTTTAATTAATGAAAATTGTGAAAATTTAATTTCTAATGTCAATAAAAATTACAACATTGAAGTAAATACTAATTTACTTCAAAAAATAAACTATAGACCATTTGACAGAAAATATATATATTATGATGTAAAAATTATAGAAAGAGCACGCCAAAAAGTAATGCAACATTTAGTGAATAATAAAAATTTAGGACTAATTATAGGAAGACAAGGACAGGTTGTTGGAAGTATGCCGTAGAACTTATCTTTTATCACTAATACAATTACTGACTTTAATTTATATTATAGAGGTGGTGGCGTATTATTCCCACTCTACCTCTATCCAGAAAAAACCGACCAACCAAGTTTATTAGATGAAGTGGTTCGCACGCCTAATCTTAATATGGAAATTGTAAATCAAATGGCGGAGCAATTGGGTTTGCATTTTAATCCAGAGGAATTTGATGGCACGACAACCGTAGAAACCAATCAGTTTACACCACTAAATATTTTAGATTATATCTATGCTGTATTACACAGTCCAACATATAGAGAGAAATACAAAGAGTTTTTAAAAATTGATTTTCCAAGAGTACCGTATCCCAAAAATCAACGTCAATTCATTGATTTGATCGATTTGGGTAGTCAATTACGCCAAATCCATTTACTAGAAAGCGAGACAGTAGAAAATTACATCACAGAATATCCCGAAGATGGCGACAATATTGTAGGTAAACCAAAGTACGAACAACGCAACTTTGTAATGGAGAACGACACTATAACCCATAATGATACTACCGAGCCAATGGGACGCGTGTACATAAACGAAACCCAATATTTTGACAACGTTCCCAAAGTCGCTTGGAACTTTTACATAGGTGGCTACCAACCCGCTCAAAAATGGCTCAAAGACCGCAAGGAAAGAGAATTATCCTTTGAGGACATTCTGCATTATCAAAAGATTATTGTGGCGCTGAGCGAGACCGATAGGATTATGAAGGAAATTGATAAGATTGAGATATAGATGGAAGATTTAGAAGAAAAAGAAAGACAAGATTGGATAGATTACCGTAACGCTGTTTCTGAAAATAAATGTAAAAGTCAAGGTGATTTCGAGAAATACATCAACCTACTTGCTTCGGGAGGAATTGTATTATCATTAACTTTTCTAGAAAAAATTATTACCGTTGATAAGACAATATTTAAAGCATTTTATGTAATTGGTTTAATTCTTCTTGTCGTAACATTACTTTCCAATCTGTACTCACACTATAAATCTATTATAGATTCTGATTTAACAATTCAAGAAATTGACGAGAAAAAGTATGAGGAAGTTTTTAAAAACATAAAAAAGCGTAATACAATAATCAATCGATTAAATAGAACCTCAATATGGAGTTTAATAATTGGAGTGATTTTCATTTTAACATTTGTAACTATAAATTTATTCAACATGAGCGACAAAACAACACCTAGACCAACGACGCAACCAGCACCCTCAACAGAAGAAAAGGGTCGAACAATTCCACAACCTCCTCAAAGCAGACCAAATAATGATCCTAAAAAATAAAACATGCAAACCTACATGGTTTAGAAAATCGACCAAATTGGTTATGCGTTAAAAGCAATAAGTAAAGAAGAGATTAATATAGTTGAGAATAGTTAATTTATGGGAAGATTAGATACGTTTAGTAAGCCTTTTGATAATTTGTTTAATATCTCAAAAAATGATATTACAAAGCTATTGATAAAAGAAAACAATGAGAGGACTAATTGTTATCTACAAGATTCAGGCGGAACATTGTATGGTGGATTTATTATCAATGAAACAAAAACCACAAAAACTATTTGCAAAGTTTCATTTTATAAATCAAGTGAGTCGAAAAACTATTTACCAAGACTAGAATTTAGAAAAGAAGACAACAAAGGGCAACCAAAAAAGCCTATAAAAGACGACATTATAATTAAATTTTCAAATAGCGATGAAGTAAAAAACTTTTGGATTTTGGTAAATTTTCTTGATGGCTTTAAGGAATTTGTAGACACAGGAGATTTTCAGACAAAATACAAGGCTGTGAGCTTTGATAATTATGTAATTGAATTTAAAAACAAAACTGAAGAAGAAAAAATAAAAGAACTTAAAGAACTTGTTGAAAACACAAAACTATCAAACGAGGATATAAAGGCTATTTTGAATAATCATAGAAAAAAAGCATTATATGGGTTTTATTGTTTGTTAAAAAATCACAAAGTCCATGATGAAAATCCTTTTGAATATTATAGGAAATCTAGAAATATTAGAGAAAAAGGTGAAGAGGTAATATGGCATAGTTTTTTGAAAGAAAACGATTGGATAATAGGATTAAATGTTGATATCAAATTTATTAGAGATTTTCTTTCTGAGCAAAAAGTCGGTACCGAAAACTCAAAAGGCTCTGGAAGTCCCAAGGTAGATTTACTAGGAATTTCATACTTCACAACTTTA
Source organism: Flavobacterium sp. GNP010 (assembly GCF_056428945.1). NCBI lineage: Bacteria > Pseudomonadati > Bacteroidota > Flavobacteriia > Flavobacteriales > Flavobacteriaceae > Flavobacterium > Flavobacterium sp. GNP010. The sequence continues at coordinate 61,529 of NZ_JBWJVK010000012.1, forward strand.
ATCGAATTAAAAACATCAAAAACCAAAATTTTTAAAGATAGTAAAACTTCAAATTCAAGATCTAATACCTGGGATTTTTCAACTGAGTTTATTGAAGCATATAGCCAAGCTTTAGCACAAAGAACAGAAATAAGATCAGACAAAGATTTTATAGATGAAAACAAAAACATTTTAGACACAAAAAAATATAGAATCTTAGATCCCAAAGCTATACTGATAATTGGTAATAGAAATTTAGAATTTCCTCATAATAGAAATTTAGAAAACGAATATAAAACAGATTGTTTTGAAAGACTTCGCAGAGATATTAGAAATTTAGATATAATAACTTATGATGAGTTGTTTGAAAGAGCATTTCATATTGTTTTAAATACTAAACTTCCTAACGACTGGATTGCTATAAATGAGAGCACTTTTATTAAAGATATTTTAAAATTATAAATTTGAATTCTAGTTATCCCACCAATTCAGAACAAGACAACGACTGGGCAAAAAACCTAGAAGGTGACTATGTCCATATTTCTCAAGCACAAAGTGGTGCTCAGGGCTATTATTGTCTAGGGTGTGGAAAAGAAATGTTAGCAGCTAAGGGTATAATTAAAAAACATTATTTCCGCCATGTTGTAAAAGATGCTGATAATTCCAAGAAAGAGTGTGTTAATAGTAGTAGAGAATATAGAGAAAAACTCGCTTATTTTTATTTTATGCGAGTCAAGAAAATTACTGTTCAGGCAGTTTATAAATATCCTCCAAAAGGTATTGAAGGTTTTCCTTATTTAATTGAAGAAAAGGAAACAATTTATGCACACAGAGTTGATAGAGAAGTAACTTTTTTTGAAGATGAGAATGGTATAATTCACAGTGGTAAAAATACTAAAGTTGATGAACGCTATTTATGGATTCGACCCGATGCTGTATTTTATGATGTCAATGACAAACCAATTTTATTTATTGAGTTCATTGTCACACACAAACCTGATTTGAATAAATTAAGGCGTTTAGGAATTAATACGGTACAAATAATTGTTCCAAAAAAAACAGAAGAAGAACTAGAAAAAGAAATAAGCAGAGCATCTAAAGTAAAATGGACCTATAATGAAATCGAATCCGACACCGAATATATACCAGTTTCCAAAGGAAATTCAGAAGGAATACCATCAATTGATGAAGAGCAAAGAAAGCTTTTTGAAGAATCTTTTGCCTGCCGAAGAGCGCAAGTTGAGAATCTCATACGGTCAATTACAAGATGTGTGGAATCTCAATCTTACAAACGAGTTGAACACCAATTTGAACGAGAAATATCAAGAATTGAGGAGGCTACAAAACGACATAGAGAAAGACTGGACGAATTGGAAAGAAGATATGAGGAAAAAATATTCGCTGAATTTGAAAGTGAAATTAGATCAATTGAAGAAAGAGGAAGAAATCTTAGAGAAAAAGAAAAAAAATGGCGAGAATACTATTCAGATGTGGAAAGCAGATTTTATTCAAAATCAAGAAAGCTTAAACAAGAACAAGAAATTACTAGAGAACAAATCTCATCAAAATTCGGAATTAGGAATACTGAAGAAGGAATTAGAGAAGAATATCATGACCGAATTAAAAGTATTAGAGAAGAAGAAGAATATATTGCAAGAGAAGAAGAGCTCTTACTCAATCGAGAAAGAGCAAGTAGAGAAGAGGAAATCAACTATAGAGAACACATTAAACAACTTGATTCAGAAGAACAATCTAGATCTAAATCAAAAATTAATAGAATTTCAAAACAAATCGAAGATATTGAAAGAACAATGGAATCCTTATCTGCAGATTTTGAACGAGAAAACGTTAAGTTGGAAAGAGAATATCTCAACCTTGAAGAACAGCTTAGAGAAGGAATTAGAAACAGAAAAACAGGAAATCGATCAAGACTTGAAGAATTTAGAAAATCAGTACTACAAGTCATGGATGGAGAAATCCCTTTTGGAATTGAATTGTCCGACAGAATTAAAAAACTATCTGAAGCACGAAGATTTTTATACAATTATGAAGAAAGAAAACGCTCTGAGGAAAGACTTAGAATCATTATCGAATGTATTCGAAAAGGAGATTACAAAAAATGGGATCGATGAGAAATGGTTTCTTGAGAATTTCGAAAAGAACCATTAAAATAAAAGCCTATTTTTGAAAAAATAATATTCTACTAAGTTTTAAATTATACAGATTGAAAAAATGAGCCAATTTAAACTTCCTATATTACCTTTTGAACAAGATGTAGAAACTAAAGTAGTCCTAAAAAAACTAGCCTTAGCACATCGAGCTCTTGCTGAACTTAATGGAGTTGCCGAAACAATCCCTAATGAAGTTATTGTATTAAATACTTTGTCATTACAGGAAGCAAAAGATAGTTCTGCTATTGAAAATATTATAACTACACATGATGAATTATTTTCAAGTGACAGTATTGCGCGACAATTTGCAAGTACAGCTGCGAAAGAAGTTTTTAATTATGCCACCGCTTTAAAGGAGGGTTTCAAGTCGGTTCGTGAAAATAAAATCTTAACTAGCAATCAAATTATAGAAATTCAGGGTGTTTTAGAAGAAACAAAATCAGGCTTCAGAAAACTTCCAGGAACAGAATTAAAAAATGGTCAAACTGGTGAAGTCGTTTATACCCCACCTCAAGTACATGAAGAAATAGTAAACCTGATGCGTAATTTGGAAATTTTTATTAATGATGATGAATTAACCGATTTAGACCCATTAATAAAAATGGCTATTATACACCATCAATTCGAAAGTATTCATCCTTTCTACGACGGAAATGGCCGTACGGGCAGAATAATAAACATTCTGTACCTTGTAAAAGAAGATCTACTTCATTTACCTATTCTATATCTAAGTAGGTATGTTAATCAAAACAAAGCTACTTATTATCATCTATTACAAGAAACTAGGATAACTCAAGATTGGGAACCTTGGATTCTTTTTATGCTTGAAGCAGTTGAACAAACCTCTATTCAAACAACAGCAATTATTCGAGGGATAAAAAACTAATGATGGACTATAAAAAAGAAATTCGTGTAAACTTACCCAAAATTTATTCTCAAGATTTGATTAATAATTTGTTTAAACATCCCTACACAAAAATCGATTTCATTGTTGAAGACTTAGGTATTACCAGACAAACAGCCTCAAAATACTTGGATCAATTAATAGAATTAAAATTGATTACTTTACATAAAATTGGCAAAGAAAACTTTTACATTAATACTGCGCTTTATGAATTTTTACAAAATGCGCCACAAAAACTCAAGTTCAAATAATTCAATTTTGTTGACACGTTTGTCTTGTCATGTTAAAATAAAAGAAAAAAGTTAACACGTTACAATAGTCATGTTAAACAAATCGATAAAATATAACTTATTTAAATAGCTATTGCTATCCATTTAAAACACAAAAAAACCAACTGCAGCAGTTGGTTTTTTATTTAAAGCTTCGGTCAAATATGGTTTTCTGGGTGTGAAACTGGGTGAAAAAACCGTAACACACTGAAAATCAGATGATATTGCAGAGAGGATGGGATTCGAACCCACGATGCAGTTACCCACATACTAGCTTTCCAGGCTAGCTCCTTCAACCACTCGGACACCTCTCTATTTTGGTTTGCAAATAACACAAAAAAAACTGGTTTAGAAAAGTAAAATCTAATATTATATCATTTCACCTCTTAAAGAAGTCTCATACACGGTTTTGAAATCCTTTGCAGGGATATTTTGTCCCAATAAATACATCAATTTTGTAATTCCAGCCTCGGTGGTGATGTCTTTTCCAGAAATCACCCCTATTTCTTTCATGCCTGTACTGGTCTCGTATTGTCCCATATTGACACTTCCGCCAGAACATTGTGTGACATTTACAATATGTAAACCTGTTGAAATTGCTTTTCTTAATAGATTTAGAAACCAATCTTCGGTTGGGGCGTTTCCAGCTCCATACGTTTCTAAAACAATCCCTTTTAGATTTGGAATATTCAAAATCGCCTCAAGCACAGCTTCGCTAATCCCAGGAAACATTTTTATAATGGCTACATTCGTATCTAAGTTTTTGTGAACTATAATTTCGCTAGTAGCACTTTTGGGTAAAAAAAGATCAGCGCTCCATTTTAAATGCACTCCTGATTCTACTAATTGTGGATAATTAGGTGACGTAAATGCTTTAAAATGCTCTGCATTAATCTTCGTCGTTCTGTTGCCGCGGTATAATTTATATTCAAAATAAAGCCCTACTTCACTGATTACCGGACCGTTTTCATTTCGCAAAGAAGCGATTTGAATGGCCGTGATTAAATTTTCTTTGGCATCAGTACGCAGATCGCCAATTGGCAATTGAGAACCAGTAAAAATTACTGGCTTTACTAAATTTTCGAGCATAAAACTCAATGCTGATGCAGAATAAGACATCGTATCAGAACCATGAAGCACGACAAAACCATCAAACAGCTTGTAGTTATCAGCGATTACGGTGGCGATTTTGGCCCATTCCGCTGGATTCATGTTAGAGGAATCAATAGGATTTTCAAACGAAATGGTTTCAATCTCACAGTCCAACTGTTTCAGCTCTGGTATGCGTTGCAATAATTTACTAAAATTGAAGGCTTTGAGAGCGCCTGTCTCAAAATCCTTGCTCATACCTATGGTTCCACCGGTGTAGAGCAAAAGTATTTTAGCTTTATACGACATCATGGTATTTTAAAGTACTAACAACCGGATTGGCGTACATAGCCAAAAAGCCCTCTAGAGCGACTGGATTGTCATGATCAATTCGCATTTCAAGACGACGTTCAAATAATGACTTTTCATTTTCGCTGTACAAATGTGCGTATCGATCTGTTTTGTGTACAATATCGTAGGCAATAAAATTCGTTGGCCAAAGCTGGTAATTACTTAAAATAGCATCATCTATAACTTGTGCCAAAGCGACCACCTGCTTGTTAGAACTGTCATTATCTGCCTTGATAACATCAATTTCAGTGTCTAAAACTTTACCTACGTGAATATGAATGCGTCTTTTTTGCCCTAGAGCACCACTAAGAATCGTCATGAAGTCTTCGTTCTTTTCCTTAACATACACTTCATTATTGGCCTCAGCCATTAATTGTGGCATTTTCAATGCATCAGTAGGATCGTACTCATAGGAAATAGAGACCGGAACAATTTTTACTTTTTTGAAATAATCCATTAAGTTTTTTTCATCAGAACCCATTCCGAGCATTTTCAAAACTCCTGGATTGGTTTCGTCATTGCCGTCCTTGGTTCTACCTTCGCGTTGCGCAATCCAAACTGATCTGTTTTCGTGCTGTAACAAGTTTCCGATATATTCTGATAGTAATTTAGAACTCTGCAACATCTCTCTTGGCGTTAAGCCGCGTTGTACTAAAAAGTTTCGGTTTAGTTTTGCTAAGGTATTCAAAAACGCTTTTTTGACTAAATTATCACCAATAGCCGATGCTGTCATGACCAAACCATGCTCAAACAGAGCCGTATTTAGCAAGGTTGTATCTAATAAAATGTCCCGATGATTGGATATAAATAAATAGGAAGTATTGGGTTGTAAGTTTTCAAAACCAGAGGTGGTTAAGCCATCAGAACTTTTTTCCAGTACTCTTTGTACAGACTGGTAAATAAAATTACACTGAAAATCCCTAATAGAGTGCGTTTTTCGAAGTTGTTCTTTCCACACCTCATCAGCAACATCTGGAAAAGTAAAGTTCATCAATGCTTTCATCATAGGATGATTCACTACGTTTTGAAGAGCTTCGTTTATTTCGGAATCATAAAAAGGCCGAATAGCGTCAAATTTCTGCATTTTGGTTCTCAATTTTTGTGTGGGCAAATGAACAAAAAAAATATCAAAATAAGGTAAATTCTAGTTTAAATCCCAAAAATAGCTTTCGAATTTGCTGTTGTAATTGCCGCAATTTCATCTGCCGAAAGGCCATAAATTTGAGCCAACTTATCGACTACACTAACAATATAACTGCTTTCATTTCTTTTACCGCGGTACGGAACTGGTGCTAAATAAGGGGAATCTGTTTCTAGAACGATGTGCTTTAGTTCGATTTGTTTCAAAAACTGATCTACTTTTCCATTTTTAAAAGTCACCACGCCGCCTATTCCCAACTTCATGTTGTACGAAATCGCTTGTAATGCCTGCTCATGCGTACCTGAAAAGCAATGAAAAATTCCAAATAAATCATCCGACTTTTCTTCTTCCAAAATCTCAAAGATTTCGTTAAAAGCGTCTCTACAGTGAATCACGATAGGTAGTTTGTAGTGTTTTGCCAATTGGATTTGTTTTCTAAAGGCGGTTTGCTGCTGAAGCAAATGGGTTTTGTCCCAATACAAATCGATACCAATTTCGCCAATTGCATAGAATTTTCGTTTGGCTAGTTCGTCCTCCACATGTTGTAATTCCTCCAAAAAATTATCCTTCACATACGTTGGGTGCAGTCCCATCATCAAGAATACATTTTCAGGATAATCGTTTTCTAAGTCGTACATGGCTTGTGTACACGTAGAATCGATTGCAGGAATAAAAAAACGAGAAACACCCGCATCCATAGCGCGTTGCATCATTTCGTTGCGATCTTGATCAAATTCCTCTGCGTATAAATGGGTATGCGTATCGGTGATTGTTATCTGTGCTTCCAATGGTATCGTTTAAGGCTGCAAAATTACAACTATTACATAAAGAAGACACAATTTAGCACAAAGGAAATAGTGAAACTATAGTGAAAATCGTTGCAACAGCATTCTAATCTAGTTGCTGAATCAAATCCTGAACTTGATCATAATTTTCATAATCTGCAGGAATAGTCAATAAGATCTCTTTACAGGATGTGTAGTCTTTTTGTTTTAATTTGGCCAAAGCCAAGCTCCAAATAGCCTTGTTTACATAAATGGAATTTCCTGATTGCAGTGCTTTAAAAACAACTTCAGATTCTTTTATATTATTATTTTCTAACAATGCTATTCCATAAAAATACTGAATTTCAGGAGTTTTATCTACCTTTAAGAGTGCTTCAAAAATAGGAATTGCCGTTGCATACTCTTTGGCATTAAATGCAATCTCCGCTTTTTTTAAGGTACCATCTGCTTCACTTCTCTCCGTAAAATAAGCATTTTCGTGTTGGTTATACTCTTCAAAACTTGGGTTGGAATTAAATTGAGAAACAAACAATCCCATCATTACAACAACCGACGCTGCCACGGCGTACATCCACGGTTTAAAAAACACCACTTTTGGACGATTGGTTTCAGATTGGTTACTTGCAATGGCTTTCAGATTTGCTAAGAAAGCATTTCGCTCTTGCTCGATTCCAAATTTATTTGCTAATTGTCCTTGTATTTCTTGAAAAGTTTCGAATGCCGATGCCAACTCTGGGTTTTCGATTAAATTTTTCTCGAATAGTGACTGTTCTTCACGAGATAATTCACCCTGAAGGTATTGATCAAATACGATATATTGTTCCTCGTTCATGGCTAGTTAATTTTTTAATGATTTAAAGCGATTGGTTTCTTGAATCCACTGCGTTAATTGCCCCGTACACAAGGATTTTTTCTTGCGGACATAACCATAGGTTACATTCAGTTTTTGGGCCACTTCTTCCATAGATTGTAAAGAAAAACTCAACTGTAAAACTTCTTTACATTTATCGCCTAATTTTTGAAACATCAAATCGAAAAGTTGTTGTTTCTCATCGAAAAGTTCCGTTTCAGAGCACATTACTTGTGTGGATTCAGTAGTAGATGTAAAATCCTCTTGTAATGTTACCCCTTTATTAGCTGATTTTTTCAACTCATTTAACCATTTTCTTTTGCAGAGTAAAAAAAAGTAAGCATCAAACGGACAGGTGAGCTGCAGTTTTTTGGCTTTGGCTTGATTAAACAAGAGTATCAAAACTTCTTGAACTACATCTTGAGCCTGATCTTCATCACCAGAATTGTTCCTAATATAAGAAACAACTTTAGGAACAAACTTTTTATAGATGGATTGAATAACTGCCGAATTGTTATTCGCAAGTCCTTCAATATACATCTGGTCGGGATGAAGCTCAGTTTTAGCCATATAAAAATATTTATCTGCTAATGTAAAAAAGAATCTGAAATAAATTCAGATTAAAGGGGTAACAAATACAAAACCAACTTGATATAACGGTATAGATCAACAATTGGAACTTATAAAACATTTAGATTATGAAAAAGTTGAAAAAAATAGGGATTAACTTCATCACAAAACTTTGGGCATTAATTACACGATAATTAATTTTCAAAAACAAGGTAACAAATTTTACAACAAATTGATATAGTTAAGAAGCCCAAGAAATCAACAAATAAAAAAAATCGAAAAATAGGGTAACAATTTCAAACCAAAAAGTATCTATTAAAAAACAAGTAAACAACAATTTAAAAATTAGAAATTATGAAAACAAATTTTAAAAACATCGGATTAGTATTTTTAGCAACAATTGCATTCGTAAGCTGTAACAACGATGACGAAATGGCAAGCACGCCACCATCAGCAGCCGAATTTACTGCTATTACAAAAGAAGCTTTAACAGGCAAAACACAAAAATTTACTGCAACAGCAGGAAGCGGAACCATCAGCTTGACATCAGCAAAAGGTGTATCAATTACCATAAACGGAAACGCACTTACTAAAAACGGAAGCCCTGTAACAGGCCCAATCGACATCACTTACGTAGAAATTTTTGACAAAGGATCTATGTTGGTTACTAACAAACCTACAATGGGAATTATGGCAGATGGCAAACATGCCATGCTAAAATCTGGCGGAGAGTTCTTCATCAAAGCAAGTCAAGGCGGAGTCGATTTAAAAACTACTGCTAACATTATCCTTAACGTTCCTAATACGTTGACCGGTGGTCGAGATGCCTTAATGACTTTATGGGAAGGCGTAATCGACACTAAGGATGAACTTGCTTGGAAAGATGCTCGAGATGCTGCAGGAGCTAATGGTGTAAAAGGCGGTGTAGAAGCTATGCAGAACGGGTATTACGTTTCTTTTGGAAACTTTGGCTGGACCAATGTAGATCGTTTTTATAGCGACCCAAGACCTAAAACATCGATTCTTGTGGGTGCTCCAGAAGGATATGACAATACCAATAGTGCTATTTACTTATCGTATGATGGCGAAGGCACAAATGCTCTTGCAAAATTAGACACCTTCACTGCTGCTGGATTATTTAGTGAACACTACGGACAAGTTCCAGTAGGCTTAGCGTGTCACATCATATTTGTAACGGAGGACAACGGACAATGGAAATACGCTATTAAAGGAGTTACAATTACATCCGGAGCCGTATACAACTTTACTCTTGCTGAAACTACAGTGGGCACCGAAGCTCAATTAATAGCCGCAATCAATGCTATTCAGTAACTTACAAAAATATTTTTTTTAGAAAAGTGGTGATTTGCTCACCACTTTTTTTTACATTTAAAAGATTTTTAACAGTCACCAGTGCCAATTTCAAACCAAATAAGTTAGTTCTTAGGAGCTAATCCTGCTATCCGTTGCAATCTTTTTATTCGCCAAAAAGGCCAATAAAAAGGATTTCCACTGCTATCAGGGCTAAAAAAAAACCAGAATATGAAACCACTTTTAGTATTCGCCGTTTGCCTTTGGTCAATGCTGTTGTTTTCGCAAGCAAAAGTCAAAGATACAGTCACCCGAAGAGCTTCTATTAATTACAATCAAAAAGGGAATCTCGTTTCTTTCAAACCAGAAACTCCGCCACTTATCCCTATTGCTGGCGCACCTAAACCTAGTTATTCCTATTTATGGGAATTAGGAGATGGTCATTACAGCAAAGAGGCCGAACCCAAACACACCTACAAAAAAAAAGGAACCTATACTTCCCGCTTGACCGTAACTAACAATTATGACAACGGAAAACCTCCAGCCACAAGGCCTAAAAAAGTCGTTGTAAATGAAATAGATACTGATTCCTATAAAAATATTGCGTCTATAGAAGAACAAAATGGATTTGCAATTCAAAAAAATAGAGATCCAATACCGGAGCAAGAAATTGTGGTAATTGTGAGTTATCAAAATACGGAAAACTATGTTTCGAACGGTAAACTCTATCTTTTTTACAATGAAAAACAATTCAAAAACAATAATTTTGAATTGGTTGACTTCAGGACGCATGCCGGCGAACGTGAAATCAAAGAAAATGCTATCACATCTGTGAACGACCTTGATAATTCTGATTCCTATTTGGCCTCCAGTTCTCCTTTGGCTCCAGCCAAAAAACACAAAAACACTTCATCAGAAGAAGACTTAGATGCTAGTTTAAAAATAGCAAACGAAACCTATAAAAATGTTTCTATTCTAGAATTTGACGATTGCGATCCTAGTGAAACCCGCAATGTTTTTTATACTTTCCAAACTACTCCAGAAATGATTAAAGATACTAGTGCAACGATTACCATGCGCGGTATATTTGTCCCCAATCGAAGTTTTAAAAACCACAAGATTAAGAATCTGGAGATGGAAATCGTTACTTCTCATGATCCAAATAAGATGGGCTCCAACGGAAGCTTTATGAATTATAGATTGGTCCGCTTTAAGAGAGTAAATTTTAAAGCTCGTTTTCAAAATAACGGTGAAGGGCCCGCAAGAATGATCCGACTTGAAACCGATATTCCGACTATGCTAGACAAGAAAACTTTTCAAATAGAGGACATGTATCCCAAATGCCCTATTTGTCCCAAAGACGAAATACCAACCGTGAGTTGTTTGGATACAATCATAAAACAAAACCAAATCATTTTTACTTTCAAAAACATTTATCTTCCAGGAAGCAACCAAAAAAATGTCAAAGAAATTGACAGCACCAAAGGATTTGTCAAATACTCGATGAAGTTCAGTGAAGATTTTCACAAAATAAAAACCAAAAGTAGAACGGCAATTATTTTTGATAAAAACGAACCCATCCTAACCAATTATGCTACCACTCGATTCCTTCCGGGAATTTCGGTAGGGATTAAAACTGGATATAACTGGTATCCTAGTTTAGAAAATTCTAAAAGTTATTTTATGGGCACAACGCTTTCGCCCTTTAAATCCTATCGTTATTATTGGCAAGTCGAATTTTTGAACAGTCTTCACTCCTATTCGAGCGAAATCACGGTACAAGATGCTATAACTACAACGCCTAATGGTGTGCGACAATTGCAACGCACAACCACTGAAACTAGTAATGAAAACATCAATTGGGAAGTTCCTGTATTGCTGCGTTACAATATCAATAATTACATTGGCGTTGGAGTCGGTTTACAAGCCAATGTAAATGCAGGGGCAAAACAAAATACAAACCAAAAAATAGAAAACTACGAAGGCACTACCGATAAATTTTTGATTAGTAGTCGTTCAGAATCTTCATCAGCTTCTCAAACTTTTACTAGTATTAAAAGTGGTCTCATCTTAGACTTAACCCTTGGAGCTGCTAGAATTGGCCCGAGTTTAGGCGCAAGATATGTTATAAACTTTAAAGAAAATTTTAGTTATTTTCAGTTGTATGGGATTTGGAAATTTTAGAAAATAATAACTTAAATTGAGTGGTTTTTTACTAATTTTTTATTGGTGAAATCTGAGAAATCTTTACGTGTCCAAGATTAAGAATTCGTTACTACCCGATTGAACATTGCCAATAGCATCGCTTAAATGACCTTACATTCCTTATATGGTTAAAAATATTTTTCTTCTTCTTCTACTGTTTACGACGCTAACTATTTTTGGACAAAAACCAAATACAGTAGAAGATAGGATATACACAGCACTTGATGCGTTTACCGCAAATCCTAATGAAGAAAATTTAAATACATTAGAGACGTTTCATAAAAGCATCGCCACCGCGCTCGATGTAACGTCTAACAAAAATACACTCTTGGCTTACGTTGTTCTAAATTGCAACAAAGCCTACTATGAAAATCAATTTGGCAAAACCAATCAAGCTATTTCCAGTTATGAAAAAGCATTAGAAGTTTTTCAAAAAAATAAATTAGCAAATTACGATATTGTAGATTTTTGCTTGAAACCATTGGGGAATTTATATACCATTGTGGGCGATTACGACAATGCAGAAAGCACTATTAAACAATACTTTTATCTTGCTTCTAATGCTAAAAATCAGCAACAGAAATTAGCAGCAATTTTAAATTTATCTAATGTGTATCAAAGTTCTGGGCGAAGTTTATTAGCAATAGAATTACTTGAAAAAACGATTCAAACAGAGCGATTATCAAACATTCAAAAAGGTATTTTACTGAATAATTTGGGCAATAATTATGTGTGGAGCTATAAACACTCTAATTCATCTAAACCAATTCCTGGTATTTTCAACAAAATAGAAAAAACCTATTTTGCTGCAATCCAATTGTTGCAATTTGAAAAATCGCAATCTGAAACACTTGCAAATTGTTATCGAAACTTAGCTGCATTGAACTTGCAATGGCGAAAAATCAAGTTGGCTAATTCCTATTTTAAAAAAGCTAACACCTATTTTTCTGAAATTCCCAATGTATCTCCGCAAAAACTAGCCAAATTCAGATACGAAGAAGCTAATTTGTTATTAGAACAAAAAAAATACGGTGAAGCGACCGAAATTATTTCTGATGTTTTCAAGATATTAATACCTAATTATTCCAATCGAGCAAGCATTTTACCCAACTCAAAATTCCTTTATGCCGAAACAATTTTATTGGACGCACTTGATTTGCAGGCAGTTATTTTTTTAGAACAAAATCAACCTAAAAAAGCCTTACAAGCTTATGCACTTTCGTTTCAAATCGAAGATTTATTTGCCCATTTACTCATTTATGAAAACTCTAAAATAATTAGCCAAATTCGCATTAGAAATCGCACCGAAAAATGCCTTTCTATATACGAGGCTCTGTACCAAAAAGAAAATAAAATCGCCTATATAGAAAAGGCTTTCCAACTTGCGGAACGAACCAAATCTGGTGTTTTAAGAAATTTTCTTTCTAATAAAAAAACAGCTTCAAGAGAAGAAAAATTACAATTGGAACAATTACAAAATTGGAATAATACCATTCTAAAAGAACAACAAAAAGGAGATTTGGCAAACGTATCGAAAATAAACGCAGCCTTAAAAAACCAAAACGAATTGATGCTTTCGCTAAAAAAAATCAGAAGCAAAAATCAAAGTAGTAGTGAAGAAAACATCGATTTGAAAAGCTTGTATTTGAAACTAAAAAAAGACAATACTACACTGATAGAATATTTTTCGGGATATAACAAAATGTATTCCTTTACTATACTTGATAATACAATTTCCCTAAACTCATTTAGCAATGCTGCTGAAACGAGTGTAAAAATCATGCAATTTATCGACTATTTTAACAATGCTAATTCTATTACAAATGATATTGCAGGCTATAATCATTATGGAAATAGTGCTTATAAATTATTAAAATTACCTAGAAATACGATCGCGGAGAACCTCATCATTATACCTGATGGCATTTTGAATTTTCTACCTTTTGAAGCGTTGATAACAAAAGAATCGGCAACGACAAATTTTGCTAAAATGCATTATTTACTCCATGATTTCAAAGTTGGGTATACTAATTCGGCCACATTTTATTTAAATGAAAAACCAATTCAACATCAAGAAAAAACGGTTTTGGGTATATTTCCCATCTTTGAGAAAACTAATTATACTTTGACCTATTCTAAAGAAGAATTGCAATCGATAAAAAATAATTTTAAAGGCAAGTACTTTCAAAACTCCACAGCTACATTCAAAAACTTTAAAGAAAATGCTGGCAGCTATTCCATTTTACATTTGTCTACCCATGCATCTTCGGGAGATACTGAAACTCCTGCCAATATAAAATTTTACGATCAGGAAATCTTATATTCCGAATTGTATACTTTAAATATCAATCCTGATTTAGTGGTTTTAAGCGCTTGCGAAACGGGAATTGGAAAACTATACAAATCAGAAGGTGCTATGAGTATTGCCAGAGGATTTCAATTTGCAGGAGCTCAAAACTTGTTATTCTCGCTCTGGAAAGTAAACGATTATACAACCGCTTTATTTATGGACAAATTTTATACCTACATTTATAACGGCAGCTCCTATTTAGAGGCAAATCACCAGTCTAAACTAGATTTTTTAGCCGATACAAACATATCAAACACGAAGAAATCACCCTATTATTGGAGCGCTTTTGTGTACTACGGCGCATTGACAAATAAGACTGAAAGTACAAATTATATCTTTTACGGAATTGGAATGTTGCTACTGATTGACTTATTTTTGTTTTACAACAAGCTCCAAAAATGAAAAACCTCCAAAATATTCTTAAAAAAGAAAACTACAAAAAAATAAAATTCAAGATTACCAAGACACAACATCTTTTGGTAAAAGCAAAAATAAATGGTGTAGCAGGGAATTTCATTCTGGATACAGGAGCTTCAAATAGCTGCGTGGGATTTGAGAGTGTCGATTTATTTGCATTAGAAGCTAAAAAATCAAAGACAAAAGCAGCGGGAGCTGGAGCAACTGGAATGTTTACACAACTGGCTTTAAAAAATAAATTACAACTTGGTTCTTGGAAAGATTCTAATTTTGAACTCGTTATTTTTGATTTATCACATGTAAATGAAGCGTTAACGCAACACAAAGCAAAACCCGTTCATGGAATCATTGGAGCCGATATTTTGATGAAAGGAAAAGGAATCATTGACTACTTTAACAATTGCTTATATTTGCTAAAATAATTTATCTTAAAAATCATACAATTGCTCTCATTCTTATAACAACCATTCACTTATGAAGAAAATTTTACTTTCTCTTTTTTTATTCACGTCATTAAGTTTTTATGCTCAAGTTGCTAATTTGACGAATTGCGCAGACAATAAAATTTTTAACTTAACACAAAACTACACTTTACTAATTGGGACTTTAAACCCTAATCAGACTGCAGTAACCTACCATCTTACGGCCGCAGATGCCTCAAGCGGTACGAATGCAATCTCTAACCCTACCAGTTTTACCATTACTGCTACTCCAGCTAACGGAGTAATTTCACAAACCATTTATGCAAGAATTAATAATCTTGGCAACAGTACCACAAATTACTTTAATTTGATAGTAAACACCGCTCTAATCCCTACTGCGACGATCATTAAACAAATAGATTGTACAAGCAAAGGTATTCTAACAATTACAGCATCTGGTGGAACTGCTCCATACACGTATTCTAAAAATGGAAGTGCATTTACACCAAATAACGTTTTTGATAACTTAGTTGCTGGCGCCTACGCATTCGATGTAAAAGATGCCATTGGTTGTGTAAATACATCTAGTATTGTCATAACTATTCCTCAACCTACTCCTCTTTTCATGACTGCTGCTAAAATCGACGTAAATTGTTACGGCAATGCAGATGGCTCTATGACAGTATTTACTACTGGAGGCTCTATTCCTTATAGGTATGCATTAAATAATGGACCTAGCCAAAACGGTTCTATGTTTACAGGTTTACCAGCTGGAACGTATGTCATAACCGTAACAGATTCTAATAATTGCATGGCTACTATTACAACAACTGTAACAGGACCAAGTCCTTTAACAGTCACAACTGTGAGCAACAATCAAACTGTAACCGCTACTGGATCTGGCGGAACACCACCTTATTCATATTCAATAGATAATGGACGAACTTTCACAGCTAATGCTACCTTTAATAATCTAGCTCCAGGAAATTACCTTGTTTCTACAAGAGATTATAATGGATGTATAACCCAAAATGCAATTGTTGTAAATACGCCTTCACCTTTAATAAATGGACAAACCAAATTAACTATAGAATTTAAGGCTGGTCAAACACTGGCCGATCTTGTCATTGAAGGTCAAAATATTAAATGGTATTTGAATCAGAATCCATTGGCTGGAAAAACAAATAAAACAAGTGAAGCTCCTTTGCCATTAACTACTGTCATTGTAGATGGAACCACCTATTATGCCTCACAAACCATCAATGGAATTGAAAGTATAGAAAGACTCGCGGTAACTGTAAAATCAGGCACATTAGGAATAGATGAATTGGCATTCAAAAACTTTTCTTATTATCCAAATCCCGTGAAAAACGGTATTACAATTTCAAATGATTCCGTTATTGACGAAGTTACTTTTATCTCTGTTAAAGGGGAAACGCTTTTAACCAAGAAACTAAATAGTTTGAGTGCTGAAATTGATACATCTAATTTATCTACAGGCGTTTATTTTTTAAAAGTAAAATCAGGTGAAGTTAAAAAAACAGTAAAAATCATAAAAAATTAACTCGTTACAAAGCATCAAAAAACCCGACTTGAGCATAACAAGTCGGGTTTTCTTTTATTTCGAAAAATTATATTCTTTGTTTGTAAAACTCCAATACTTTTTTAGGATTGTTGTCCATCAATAATTCTATTGAATTTTTCTAACATTTTTCTTCTACTACTAATCCAAACAAATTTATTCTTTGATCAGTTTCTGGATAATTACTTTTCCGTCAATACTTGTTCGAACGATATAAACACCTTTTGAAAGTTCATTTGTTTGAAGTATTGCAGTATTATTTTTTGGATTTTTAACCAAAACTTCCTGACCTAAGATATTATATATACTCACATTTTCTATAGTACTATTGGCTTCGATCGTTAAAACATTCGAAACTGGATTTGGATACATCATAACTTTTGCCGTTTCAAAACTAGCCAAACTTAACGTGCTCGCTACCTTACTGAAATACACATTATCAATATAAACAGTTCCCGCTGGTGCTCCTGATAATACTAATTGAGCAATATGTGCTTTGGTAATCAAGCCAGTAAACTCCGATAGAGGAATATCATAACGGTTCCATCCAGATAATGTAGGCGTACGCGTTACCTCAAACTCTACATCATTGCCTCCTTGATACACCCCATCTGAACCAAAATCTACTAATTTAACTCTAAAAGCAGTCAAATCTGGTGACCACACATCAATATGAAAATACAACATTTGTGAAGCATCTAGCGAACCAGTTACATCTACACCAAAATAATTCAAATTTGTATATTTTTTAGTATCATTTCCAGCGATTTGCATATCAGTTAAAGTACTTCCAGCGGACCAATCGGTTCTCCAAGTGGTAACAGGAATGTTTGAATAGGCATTACTAAACATAGAAATAATATTGGTTGCCGCAGTTGTAGGCGTTGGTGCTGCAACAGTAGGTTCTGTCGGTGTTACTACTACAGTTGATTTATAAAAGTAAAAATTGTCTAAATAAACCGTTGTTCCCGCAGGAGTAGAGGACAAACTCATTTGAAATACGTTACTAAAGTTGATTCCAGGAAAGTTAGAAGCGTTCAATAGTACATCAAAACTATTCCAACCTGCTGCAATTGTTAAGGTCACTCCAGATTCAACTGGACCCGGATTTATTAAATTGATTTTAACAGAAGTTGCACTAGAAGACCATAAATCAACGTGCATTTTAGTCATATCGGAAAGGTCAAAAACCTCTGCGCCAGGCAATGTAATTCCTTGATAATTGAAATTACTTAATTTTCTTGTATTGTTGGTAGCAATGACTTCATCAGTAACATCCGTAGACTGACCCCAACACTTACACCAATCGCCTGCCTTGTACACTGCATAAGCGTCACTGTAAATAGATTTTACATCTGTTGTAACTCTAGCTGGAGGCGTTGGTGCGGCAACAGTAGGCGCAGTGGCAGCAACTGGAGCCGCTATTTTTGCAGAAAAAGTGATATTATCCACATAACATACATGATTCGCCGATCTTGTTGTCCCTTCTGGAATAAAATCTGGAAATACAATAATTTGATCAATACCTGTAGAAACACCTTCTCCTATTTTACCTGCAAAATTGAACGTTAACTCTTCCCATTCGTTTATTTTAGTATTAGTAACCGAAATCTCTCCGGTAGAACCGCCATCAGGACGAGCAAACTTTATCCCTACCTTACTAATTACATCCTTGTACACCATTACTTTTATCGTACTATTGGTTTCATTTAAAGTAAAGGTTCCAATACCATTGGTACCAGAAGCATGAGCTGTTTCGAAACCAGTATACCAAGCCCCTGCAACCAATGCCGTAAATTTTGCCGCTGTATTAGAGGTATTTATTCCTGTTTTATTTGGATTTGGAGCTAATAAAGATGCGGTTGAAGCTCCCGATGGATTGTCAAAAGAAGTCAAAACCCAAGTTGATCCATATTCTCCTGTTTCGAATGTAACAGGTGCATAAGGAGCAGCAGCTGGCGGAGCCACTATGGCTACCTTGTTAAAATAGACATTATCGATGTAGATTGTTCCTGCAGAACCTGAAAATACGAATTGTGCAACATTCGATTTTGTTGTTAAACCAGTAAATTCTGATAGCGGAATTTCTAAGCTGTTCCATCCGCTTAAGGCTAAAGTACGTGTTATTTCAAACTCTTTATCATCACCACCTTGGTAGGCACCATCAGCTCCAAAATCGACTATTTTCACTTTGAATGTTGTCACATTTGGCGTCCATACATCGATATGAAAGTTTAACATTGTTGAAGCATTAATTTTATTGGCTTCCGTAATTACTCCAAAATAACTTAAATCTGTATACTTTTTAGTATCATTTCCGGCAACTTGAATATCAGATAAAACATTTCCTGATTGTCCCCAATCTGCTCGCCAAGTATCTACTGTAACATTGGTATACGCATTACTAAATAACGAAATTACATTAGTCGCAGCAACTGTAGGAGTTGGCGCAGCAGCTGTTGGTATAGTTGCAGCAGGTTTTGCAGAAAATGTTACGTTATCAAAATAACTGATTGTTTCTGTAGTTCTTTCTTTAAAATCTAAAAAGAGTATGATTTGATCAATATTTATAGTTTCGAACAACCCTATCTTTCCAGAGAAATCAAAAGTCAATTCTTCCCATTCGTTAATTTTTGTATTGGGTACTTTAATTTCTGGTTGTGCACCACCGTTTGCTATTGCAAATTTGATAGCCACATCACTGATAACCGTTTTGTACACCATTATTTTTACAATACTGTTAGAAGCACTCAAAGTAAAAGTGCCTATTCCATTTGCACCCGAAGCATGGGTAGTTTCAAATCCTGCATAAGGCGCTGCGCCAGAAACTGTAGTTCCTGCTACAAATTTTCCAACCGTTGCAGAACTGTTGATTCCACCTGGAAATGGATTAGCTACTTTAGAGTATCCTGCTCCACTTCCATTTTGAAAAGTGGTAAAGGGCCAAGTAGAACCAAACTCACCTGTCTCTAAGGTAACTGGTGCGTTTTGTGAATATCCTATCGTAAAATACAACAGGGAAATAATTAGAGTAATGTTCTTCATATTGTTGAGTTAAGAGTTATTCTCAAAGCTATGAATGTATTGTGTTGCGATTTTATAAGAAAAGTATCTAAAAACTATACAACGAAACAAAGAATTATCAAGAACAAAACACACCTCAAATAGCAGTATAACTGACGCTTAGCTTACATTAATGCCGTTTAGAAGAACTTACACAAACCTTTACAACCCAATATTGTTGTGGTAATGTTATGGTAAATAAATTATTTTTTAGACTTATTTTTAAACAAAAAATAATTTTTTATTAAATTAAAAACCATAATCATAAATAAATTGCAAAAAAAATAGCTATTTCTAAATCAGAAGTCGCAAAAAAATCCCGTCTGAGTATTAAACTAGACGGGACTATATAGGAAAGCATATCTTGACAAAAGTCAACTTATAACTCTAACGCTTTTTTAGGATTGTTATCCATTAATAATTCTAAAGGATTTTCTAAGGCTTCTTTCACAGCAACCAAGAAACCAACAGACTCACGACCATCAATAATTCGGTGATCATAAGAAAGTGCAACATACATCATAGGATGAATTTCAACTTTTCCGTTTACAGCAATAGGACGCTCGATAATATTGTGCATTCCTAGTATTCCTGACTGAGGAGGATTGATAATAGGAGTACTCAACATACTTCCAAAAACACCACCGTTAGTAATGGTAAATGTTCCTCCAGTCATGTCGTCAACCGTAATTTGACCGTCACGAGCTTTAAGTGCTAATCTTTTTATATCGGCTTCAACACCTCTAAAAGTTAAATTTTCAGCATTACGCACCACAGGAACCATCAATCCTTTTGGTCCTGATACTGCGATTGAAATATCACAAAAATCGAAAGCAATCTTGTGATCACCATCCATCATACTATTTACATCTGGGAATAATTGCAACGCTCTGGTTACAGCTTTTGTAAAGAACGACATGTATCCTAAGCCAATCCCACCATGTTTTGCTTTAAATGCATCTTTGTATTCATTACGAATCAAATTGATAGGTGTCATGTTTACTTCATTGAAAGTAGTCAACATGGCTGTTTCATTTTTGGCTGCTACTAATCTCTCTGCTACTTTACGACGTAGCATCGATAATTTTGTACGCTCTGTTCCACGAGAACCACCAGTTGGAGTTCCCATAGAAGGCACTGCATTTACGGCATCTTCCTTAGTGATTCTTCCCGCTTTACCTGTTCCTGTTATGGATGCTGGCGCTATATTTTTTTCGTCTAATATTTTTCTTGCTGCTGGAGATGGAGTTCCTGAAGCGTAAGTTGCTGCTGGAGCTGCTGCTACGGGAGCCGCTTTTGGTCCCGAAGTTTCGGGATCTGCTTTAACTTCAGCTTTTGGTCCCGAAGTTTCGGGATCAACAGTTTTTGTAACTTCAGCTACTGGAGCATCACCTGAGGGTTTTGCTCCGTCTGTATCGATATGGCAAACTACCGCTCCCACTGCTACAGCATCACCTTCTTCTGCTTTAAGAGTAATAATTCCGCTTGCTTCTGCTGGCAATTCTAATGTTGCTTTGTCTGAATCAACCTCTGCAATTGCTTGGTCTTTCTCTACATAATCTCCATCTTTTACTAACCACGTTGCAATTTCAACTTCTTTAATTGATTCCCCTGGTGATGGGACTTTCATTTCTAAAATCATGTTCTATTATTTTAAATTATGAATTTTAATTCTTCTAACAATTACTCGTTTATTTATCGCAATTCAATTACTTTTCTGCTTCTAAATTTGAAACATAATTACTATTTGCTGTCATTAATAAATAAACCTCTCCTTCTGCTTTTCGTTTGGTATATTTCTCCATTGAACGCTTTACTAAATCTTCTTGATCTTTTTTAGCTTCAGCCAATTCTTCATCACTTATTATATATTCCTTAGCACCTGAAATAGCTTTTAATATACCTTCTTTCTTTCTCTCATACTTTTTGATATTCTTATAATTATTAGAATCATTATCAAAAGGTATTAATTTTACAGCTGCTTTAAAAGCACCCATTTGAGGTTCAGAATCAATTATATAAACTTTTCCCGCTTCTAATTCTGCTTCCAAAAAATCTGTGTTTTCAGATTTAGACCAAAATAAATGCTTCCCAGGTTCGCATTCATAAACCAAATATTTTCCATGATTAAATTTGCCTAAATATTTTTCCCCATCAAAATATTTAAAATTGATTAAAAAGCCTGTTGCAGAAGCTCTTGTGAAATACACAAGTGACTTACCCTCGCTCGGTTTTTTTAATTCTTGAGAATAGGAAAAACTAAAAATTAAACTAAAAAATAATAAGCTGACGAATTTCTTCATAATTGAAAAATTTGAGTTTATCTAAATAAATTTTTATCAAATACCATTTTTATAGCATCAGCATGACGACGTTTTGCTCTTGTATAACTTCCTGCGGCTGGTGCTGCATAAGCCTTTAAGGAAGCCAATCTCCATTTTACTAGATCGAAATTCATTAACATATAACTGTAAGCACCCATGTTTTTTGGTTCTTCTTGTGCCCAAACGTAATCATCTGCATTTGGATATTGCGCGATAATCGCTTTTAATTGTTCTACTGGTAAAGGGAATAATTGTTCGATTCTAACAACTGCAACGTCTTTACGACCATTATTTTCTCTCTCAGCAGTAATGTCGAAATAGAATTTCCCTGTACAGAAAACTAATGTTTTCACATCTGCTTTATTTACGGTTGTATCATCAATCGTTTCTTGAAAACTTCCGGTTGCTAATTCCTCAACTGTAGATACACATCTAGGATCACGCAACAAACTCTTTGGTGTAAACACCACAAGTGGTTTACGGAAGGTGGTTTTCATTTGTCTTCGCAACAAGTGAAAAAAGTTGGCTGGCGTTGTACAATCGGCAACATACATGTTATGTCTGGCGCAAAGTTGTAAATAACGTTCCATTCTAGCCGAGGAGTGCTCTGCTCCTTGACCTTCATAACCGTGTGGCAATAATAAAACAATTCCGTTTTGATTGTTCCATTTGTCTTCACCACAAGAAATATATTGGTCGATCATAATTTGGGCTCCATTACTGAAATCCCCAAATTGTGCTTCCCAAATAGTCAGTGTATTTGGATTTGCTAACGCGTACCCATAATCAAATCCCAGCACACCATATTCAGATAAAAGAGAGTTATAAACATTAAACTTCCCTTTTTTATTTTCGATTGCATTCAATACGATAACTTCCTCTTCAGAATCTTCTACTTTAACAACAGCATGACGGTGAGAGAAAGTTCCACGCTCTACATCCTGACCAGAAATTCGAACGTCAAAACCTTCGGTCAAAAGTGCGCCGTACGCTAGGGTCTCAGCAGTTCCCCAATCGATGGTGTTGTTGTCGTATCCCGTTTTTCTATCAGTAACAATTTTACTGATCTTGTTGATAAATTTCTTATCTGATGGTAAAGTAGAAACCGTTTTTATAATAGAATCTAATGCTGCTTTGGGAAATGAAGTATCATATTTTTGCAACATCTGGGCATCTGAAACCTGCTCAAAACCTTTCCATTCATTTTTCATAAACGGTGTAATGATAGTTAAATCCTTTTTACGAGATTCTTCTAAATTTACCTCTAAATTAGATTTGTATTCTTGCTCTAATCCTTTTACAAAAGTGGCATCAATTACACCCTCAGCAAGCAATTGCTCCATATAGATGTCTCTTGGATTCTTGTGCTTGGCAATAATCTTGTATAAAACGGGCTGTGTAAAACGAGGTTCATCACCTTCGTTATGACCGTATTTTCTATATCCTAATAAATCGATAAAAACGTCACGACCAAACTCCATTCTAAAGTCTAGTGCAAACGACATCGCGTGTACTACTGCCTCGGCATCATCTGCATTGACATGCAATACTGGCGAAAGCGTCACTTTGGCCACGTCTGTACAATAGGTTGAGGAACGTGCATCTAGATAATTAGTAGTAAAACCAACTTGGTTGTTGATGACAATATGAATTGTACCTCCGGTTTTGTAACCGTCTAGTTGCGCCATTTGAACTATTTCGTACAAAATTCCTTGACCTGCAATAGCTGCATCTCCGTGAACGGCGATTGGTAATACTTTTGAGAAATCGTTAGGGAAATATTTATCTTGTTTGGCTCTTGTGATTCCTTCAATTACAGCACCTACTGTTTCAAGATGCGAAGGATTTGGCGCTAAATTGATATTGATTTTTTTACCGGCACTGGTTACTTTATCAGCTGTAAGACCCAAGTGGTATTTTACATCTCCGTCAAAATATTCTTGGTCATAATCTTTACCGTCAAATTCACCAAAGATATCTTGAGTAGATTTTCCAAAGATATTGGCCAAAACATTCAAACGACCACGATGTGCCATTCCCATTACAAATTGCTCCACTCCTTTTTCGGCAGCTTTTTCAATCAAAGCATCCAATGCTGGAATAATAGACTCTCCACCTTCAAGAGAGAACCGTTTTTGACCTACATATTTAGTGTGCAAAAAGTTCTCAAAGGAAACCGCTTGGTTTAATTTATTGAGAATTGATTTCTTTTCCTCTATCGAAAATTTAGGCTGATTGTCATTTACTCCTAATTTTTTCTGAATCCACTCAACCACTTCTGGTTTTCGAATGTACATGTACTCTACCCCAATGTGCTGACAGTAAATCGTATCTAAATGAGTGATTATTTCCTGAAGGGTACACGGTTGGATATTGATCACTTTAGCAGCATCAAAAACCGTATTTAAATCCGCAGTTGAAAGTCCAAAGTTTGAAATTTCAAGTGTTGGCGATGAAGTACGTCTTTCTCTTACAGGGTTTGTTTTGGTAAACAAGTGCCCTCGTGAACGGTAACCATCAATTAATTTCAAGACATTGAATTCTTTATGAATTTTATCCGAAATCAAACTAACATCCATGTTAGTAGCTGCAAAATTTGCTATTTGCTCGACTGGGTTTTCCTCATTATAAGTCGTCATCCCAAAGTCGAAACCTTGAAAAAAACTCCTCCAACTTGGCTCAACGCTGTCTGGATTCTCTAAATATTGATCGTATAATTGTGCGAAAAATTCGGTGTGTGCTGCGTTTAAAAATGAAAACCTATCCATAATATTTAGTGAATATACCTTTTTTGTTAAAATAGTTTGGCAAAAGTACGATAATACAATAAATTTATAATTTATTTTAAGATACTTTTACGTTGAATATTGTTAAAAAACCTGAAACTTATGACTACAAATCGCATTTTGAATGATTTTAGCGCA
Organism: Flavobacterium sp. GNP010; assembly: GCF_056428945.1. Classification (NCBI taxonomy): domain Bacteria; kingdom Pseudomonadati; phylum Bacteroidota; class Flavobacteriia; order Flavobacteriales; family Flavobacteriaceae; genus Flavobacterium; species Flavobacterium sp. GNP010. Next base: position 86,236 of record NZ_JBWJVK010000012.1, read on the forward strand.
ATTTTGATGCTGCTTTCCATTATACTATCCGGTAGTGTTTTTGCACAGCAAAATGATAGCACACCGAAGATGGAAAATCAATTTTGGAAAAACGTGCAGTTTGGTGGCGGGATCGGTTTGGGATTTGGGTCAGGCTTCACCGATATTTCTGTAGCGCCAAGTGCCATTTACAACTTCAATGAATACGTCGCTTTCGGGGCGGGATTGCAGTACAAATACCTAAAACAACGCGACTTTTTTGCGTCTCATTTGTATGGAGGAAGCATAATTGCACTTTTGAATCCCATAAATGAAATTCAACTCTCTGCTGAATTGGAGCAATTAAGAGTCAATGTAAACGGGGATGGATCTAATACAAATTCTCAAAATTATTGGAATACAGGATTGTTTGTGGGAGCAGGTTACCGTTCTGGCAACGCCACTATTGGTGCGCGTTACAATGTGCTAACGGACAAAAACAATATTTATGGCAGTGCTTTCATGCCTTTTATTCGTTTTTATTTTTAATGCTTAGGCGCATTCAGTATTAACTTATTCTAATTTTCTAGTTTCCGAATTGTTCAAGGTTGAGTATTTATTCCTGAACCATACTTTTTGCCATTCTCTTTTTAAAATTAAAAAAGCAACTTGCTCCGCCAAAATTACCAAATCAGAACCGTCGAGTTTTTTTATTTCTTCTTCGGACACATCAATAATATAAAGCAGGTTCAAATATTCAGCAAACTTGTATTGAATGAGGCGGTAGATTTTTTCATGCAATTGAATCTTTAATTCGGCAGCAGTAGTACTCATTGGGAAATCTACTGCTTCATTAGCCAAATTAAAATCCTTGTTGAGCTGCTCGACTAACTTCAAATATAAATTTTCTGCTTCGACTTCACAAAGTAATAAGTCGGTATTTTTTGGAACTATAAACATATCTTTAAAATTTCAATGGCAATATGAATAGCAATTTTCAATATTGTTGTTGTTGTGGTACAATTTATTTCTGGTTAATTTTAAATACCAACTTTCAAAATCAACGTTGCTATTAATTATTGAAATTGTTATTGAAATTGAATTACACTTTCCTTCCCATTAAATTCTCTCCAAATGCCTTAAGCATAGCTTTTTTATCGTCACTAACATTCATTTGATCCAGCATTTGAAACGCTTTAAACGTAAAATCCTGAATCGCATCTTGCGTTGCTTTTGAAGCCCCAGAACTATTAAAAAGAGCTTTCACACGTTCTATTTTATCGGTGCTGTCTTCGGGTTGGATAGCAAATAAACGCTTTAATTCCTCAGCTTCTTCTTGGTTTGAAAAAGCAACTGCTTTAAGATATAAATAGGTTTTTTTATTTTCGATAATATCGCCACCTACTTGTTTGCCAAAGGTTTCTGGATTTCCAAAAGCATCTAGAAAATCATCTTGCAATTGGAAAGCCAAACCTAAATTTAATCCAAAATCATAAATCAGATTTGCATTTTCAACAGAAGTTTCTGCAATAATAGCACCCATTTTCATAGCTGCTGCTACTAAAACTGCTGTTTTATACTGAATCATTTTTAAATATTCAGGAATGGTAACATCTGTACGATCTTCAAAATCAACATCCCACTGTTGCCCTTCGCACACTTCAAGCGCAGTTTTGCTGAACAACTTTGCGAGATCTCTAAAGATGAGCGGTTCATATTGTTCAAAATATTGGTATGCTAAAATCAACATCGCATCACCAGACAGAATTCCGGTATTGATATTCCATTTTTCATGCACTGTTTCGTGTCCTCTTCGCAATGGCGCATCATCCATAATATCATCATGCACTAATGAAAAATTATGAAAAACCTCAACGGCCAATGCTGCAGGAAGTGCTTTTTTATAATCGGCATCAAAAACCTCAGCACTCATTAGCGTGAGCACTGGACGCATTTTTTTTCCGCCAAGATCCAAAATATAATGAATGGGCTCGTATAAATTTCTAGGCTCTTTAGTTTCATATTGCGATTGCAAATAATCCGAAAGAAACTCTTGATACTGCTGAATGGTATGCATTATTTTTTTGTTTAAGTTTAAAATTCATACCGTTTTGGGATGTCCTAACATTTGAATTCTATAGTCACAAAGAAACTCAAAAAACTTGAAACTTACTAAATTGTTAAAGTTACTCAAATGTTAAATAAATCAAAATACTTTGGAAACTTATTTGGTATTTAAAGTTTCCTTGTTACATTTGTACTCGAATTTAACGGTCCCAATTTCAACCTCAAATTTTATTACCTTTTATTACATCTGGTAAAGTTTAATCAAACCGCAAGTATTATGAAAACCAAATGGAACATTGACTCCAATCAATCTGATGTTCAGATTAAAATGAGACACTCAATTATCGCTTATTTAGGTGGATCGATCAATTCATTTGGCGGCTATATTGATATTGAAAATAATGAAATTGAAGACGCATCGATTGAATTCTTTTTAGACGTAAATAAAAAAGATGCTAAACTGGCACAAAAGAATGCTCATTTAAAAATGAATAATTTGTTCGATGTTCATGAATACCCAATGATCAGCTTTAAATCGACTTCGTTCCAAAAAATAAATAACAATATTAATTTTTTAAAGGGCAATTTAACAATCAAAAACATCACTAAAATGGTGGAACTTGATGCCGAGTTTATAGGAATCAATGCGTATAACGGTGCTAAAAAAGCAGGATTTGAAATCACTGGAAAAATAAACCGACAGGATTTTGGCCTAACGTACAACACCTTTACGCAAACTAGCGGATTGGCTCTAGGTCAAGATATTAAATTAATTGCAAACCTAGAATTTACCGTTTAAGACACTAATCTAAAGGGAATGTTAAAAAGCTGTAAATTTAATGGAAACTATTTTAGTTTCTAAAGTTTCCTTTGTAGCTTTGCATTTCTATAAAAATGCTATTTTATTACAAACATCACACTCATTCAGCATACCCAATATGAAAGATAAAATTATAAATAAAGCTAAGGAAATGTTTTTGAAACTCGGTTTCAAGAGCATCACTATGGATGACATTGCAGGCGAAATGTGTATTTCTAAAAAGACAATTTATAAATATTTTGCTAATAAGGAATTGTTAATTGAAGAAAGTGTTCAAGTCATTCATACAGAGGTAAATGCTATTATTACTGATATTACCTCGAAAGATTTTAATGCTATAGAAGAGAATTTTGAAATCAGACGAATGTTTGATGACATGTTCAAAGCCACTGACACTTCACCGATATACCAACTGAAAAAACATTATCCTGAAGTATATCAAAAAGTACAAACCTATCAAATAGAAATGTGCCAAACTTGCTTTCGAGAAAACATTAAAAAAGGAATTGCACAAGGCCTTTACCGAAAGGAAATAAATATTGATGCCTATGTTACTTTTTATTACGCCCTTATTTTTACAATCAATGAAAACACAAGGTCTGAACGTGAAGCTTTTGCACTAGAAATGCAAGCACTAGAATACCATACCAGAGCCATGGCAACTGACAAGGGCATACTAGAATTAGAGAAAAATTTAATTAAATCAAGCCTATAAAATGAGAAATACAATTATACTAATGACCGTGCTGCTTTCCTTAAGCATTCATGCACAAGAACTAAAAAGCCTTACCTTAAAAGATGCCATTGTATACGCACTGGAGAATAAAGCCGATGCAAAAAAAGCAAGATTACAGATAGAAAAAGGAGAGTATGAAATTAAAGAAGTGCGTTCAAGAGCTTTGCCACAAATTGCTGCAAATGGAAGCTTGAACTACAATCCTATTTTACAAACTACCGTACTTGACGGAGCTGGATTCGGTCAACCTGGCACTACCATTCAAGCTGCATTTGGTCAAAAATGGAACTCTACAGCAGGAGTTTCCCTTAATCAAGCCTTATACGACCAAGCTGTATTTGTAGGTTTGAAGGCAGCAAAATCAACTCGTGAGTTTTACCAAATAAACGCGCAATTAACCGAGGAGCAAGTTATAGAGCGTGTGGCAAATGCCTACTACCAAGTTTACGTAACACGCCAAAACTTAACGGTACTGGACAACAACCTTAAAAACACTACAAAAGTTAAGGACATCATAAAAGGACAATACGATAACGGATTGGCTAAAAAAATTGACTTAGATAGGACTATGGTGCGTATATCAAACATAAATACGTTGCGCCAGCAAACCATAAATGCGGTTACACTGCAAGAAAATGCCTTGAAATTTTTTATGGGCTTGCCAGTAGATACTCGTATTTCTATTCCAGAAACGGAATTCGAAATAACTCCAAATGCGCTTTCATTGGCTCCAGATACTACAACCAGAACCGAATACTTATTGCTTAAAAAGAACGAGCAGTTACTGGAATACCAAAAAAAATCTATTGAAGCGAACTATTACCCAAGTTTATCACTTACAGGAGGGTATAACTTCATTGGTCAAGGTCCTGAGATGCCTTGGCTCAAGAAACCTTCAGATGGAGTTTATTGGTCAGACTTTGCTTCGGTAGGGCTCAATTTACGTATTCCCATATTTACAGGATTTGGAACAAAAGCAAGAGTAAGCCAAGCTGACAATAAACTTGCTTCTATAAAAGTAGACTTAGAGGAAACTAAACTAGCATTAGATTTACAATATACCAACGCTAGAACACAAATCGAGAATAGTATTGTATCGATCAACAATCAAAAAGAGAATGCAAAGCTAGCGCAAGAAGTTTTAACCAATACCAACAACAATTATATTCAAGGTTTAGCTTCATTAACGGATTTACTTGAAGCAGAAAGCGAACTTGTGGTTGCCCAAAACAATTATACCACAGCGCTATTAGATTACAAACTAGCAGAAATACAAGTAATAAAAGCAAAAGGAGAACTAAAAACATTAACCAATAAATAATCAAAATGAAAAAAATTATCATAACCGTAGTTGTAATTGCTGCCTCACTAGGGATTATTGCTTACATACTTACTAATAACAAAAATGAGAACGAAGCTAAAACAGCTATTGTTGCTGAGAAAAATGCGACGGTATCAGTACGAACTGATGTTGTAAAAACAGAAGAAGTTTCTCTTGACTTTGTTTCTAATGGAAATTTTGAACCTGTTCAAGAACTGAAATTCTCAGCTGAAAAGTCAGGTAAAATAACCAAAATATTAGCGAAAGAAGGAGATTACGTGAGCGTAGGGCAAACTCTTGCTATTGTACGTAGTGATGTGGTAAATGTAAATGCTCAAAACGCAAACGCAATTTATCAAAACGCAGTTGCTGATTACAACCGATTTGAAAATGCCTTTAAAACCGGTGGTGTAACCAAGCAACAACTAGACCAAGCCAAACTACAAATGGTAAATGCTAAGTCACAATTAACACAAGCCAACATCAACGTGGGTGATACTAGAATCAAGGCACCAATAAGCGGATTTATCAATAAAAAACACATTGAGGTAGGTTCTATCATTACAGGAATGCCTGCAACACAATTATTTGACATTGTAAACGTATCAAAGTTAAAATTGAAAGTGAACGTGAATGAAAGTCAAGTTGCAGGATTAAAAGTAGGAAGCACAACTAATGTAGTTGCAAGCGTATATCCAGACAAAACTTTTTCTGGTAAGATCACCTTTATTGCAGCAAAAGCGGATGAAACTTTGAACTTCCCTGTAGAAATAGAAATTACAAACAATGCTAGCAAAGATCTAAAAGCAGGAATGTACGGTACTGCTACTTTTGCGTCTAACCAACAAAAACAATCCTTGAAAATTGTTCCAAGAAATGCTTTTGTAGGTAGTGTAAGTAGCAACCAAATTTTTGTGATTGAAAATGGAACCGCCAAATTAAAAACAGTAACTGCTGGTAGAATTCTAGGCGATAAAGTAGAGATATTAAACGGCCTTGAAGACGGCGAACAAGTAATTGTAACCGGTCAAATCAATTTGCAAGACGGAAGCAAAGTGGAAGTTATTAAATAAGTCTTAAAGTCGAAAGTCTTAAAGTCATCAAGAAACAGTTCAAAGCCTAAAGCACCTTAACAACATGAAATTAGCAGAAATATCCATAAAACGTCCTTCGTTAGTCATCGTATTGTTCACAATACTTACGCTAGGCGGACTATTCAGCTACAGCCAATTAGGCTATGAGTTGATCCCAAAATTTGAAACCAACGTGATTTCGATTGCAACGGTTTATCCCGGAGCATCACCCAGTGAGGTCGAAAATACCGTTACCAAAAAGATTGAAGATGCGATTTCGTCCCTAGAAAACATCAAAAAAATTGATTCTAAATCTTTTGAAAGTTTATCCTCGGTTTCGATAACATTAACATCTAATGCTGATGTAAATATCTCTATGAATGATGCGCAGCGTAAAATAAATGCCATCATAAACGACTTACCAGATGACGCTCAGGCGCCTTCACTGAACAAGTTTTCGTTGAGCGATTTACCAATTATGACCATTGGTGCCAACGGAAAAATGGACGAAGTTGCTTTTTACGACTTAGTAGACAAGAAACTTGCGCCAGTACTTTCTCGTGTGCAAGGAGTAGCTCAAGTTAATATTACCGGCGGACAAGAGCGAGAAATTCAAGTGAATCTGGATGCAGTAAAAATGCAAGCCTACGGACTTTCTATTCCACAGGTACAACAGAATATTTTATCCTCAAATTTAGATTTCCCTACCGGAAACATCCAAACTCGGGAACAAAAAATATTAATTCGTTTAGCTGGAAAATATAAAAATGTTGAAGAGTTAAGAAACTTAATTGTGTCCTCAAGAGGTGGAATCCAAGTTCGTTTAGGCGATGTGGCAGATGTACAAGACACGCAAAAGATTACGGAGAAAGTGGCTCGTGTGAACCAGAAAAATGCCATTATTTTACAAATCATTAAGCAATCAGATGCCAACGCAGTTGCTGTAAGTGAAGAGTTGGTAAAAACTATTGCGAAACTGGAAGGAGAATATAAAGCTGCCGACTTAAAACTAGAAATTGCCAAAGACAGTACAATTTTTACCCTTGAAGCAGCTGATGCTGTAGTGCACGATTTACTTATTGCAGTGCTTTTAGTAGCTTTTGTAATGTTATTCTTTTTACATAGCATTAGAAACTCCTTGATTGTAATGGTATCCATTCCTGCTTCGTTAATTGCCACATTTATTGGGATTTACTTAATGGGTTATACTTTGAACTTAATGAGTTTATTAGGATTGTCTCTCGTTGTAGGTATTCTTGTGGATGATGCGATTGTAGTTCTTGAGAATATTTACAGGCACATGGAAATGGGCAAAAACAAAGTTCGAGCTGCCTATGATGGTACAGCCGAAATTGGTGGAACTGTAGTATCGATTACGCTTGTAATTGTGGTTGTATTTTTACCAATTGCATTGAGTTCTGGTCTGGTTTCTAATATTATTACGCAATTTTGTGTCACGGTAATTATATCCACTTTATTGTCATTAGTAGCTTCGTTTACTATTATTCCATGGTTGTCATCCAGATACGGAAAATTAGAGCACATCACTGGTAAAAACCTTTTTGGAAGAATCATTCTTGGTTTTGAAAGTTATTTAACCCGTTTCATCAACTGGATCTCTGGATTACTAACATGGTCTTTGGATCATTATAAAACAACACTTGCCATTGTTTTAGTTGTATTCTTCAGCTCAATTGCATTGGTACCAGCAGGATTTATTGGTGGTGAGTTCTTTGCAGCATCAGATAGTGGTGAATTTTTAGTTCAAATCGAAATGCCAAAAGATGCTTCGCTAGAACAAACCAACTTTATGACGCAAAAAGCAGAAGCCTTTTTAGACAAAGAAGATTTTGTTCACAGTCAATTTACTATTGTAGGTCAAACTAGTGGCGGTATGGGAGCTTCACAATCAACTGCTTACAAATCAGAAATTAATGTGAAAATGGTTGAATTAGACCAGCGTGATGAACCTGCAAATGTTTACGCTGCAAAAACCAAACGTAAATTAGAAAAAATACTAGTGGGTGCCAAAGTAAAAACGGTTCCCGTAGGTATTTTAGGAACAGCTGAAGATGCTACTTTAGGACTTATTGTAACAGGTCCAGATGTAGAAAGTGCTATGAAATTTGCTATTGCTGCCGAAAAAGAATTGCGCACTATTCCAGGTGCAACAGAGATTGAATTATCGGTAGAGGACGGAAATCCTGAAGTAAGCGTAAAAGTAGACAGAGATAAAATGGCTGCACTTGGTTTGAGTTTACAAACCGTAGGTATGACTATGCAAACTGCTTTTAGTGGAAACACAGACGGGCGTTTTAGAGCTGGAGAATACGAATACGACATCAATATTAAGTACAATGCTTTCGACAGAAAAAGTATTGCTGATGTTAGCAACTTGATTTTCATCAATGATATGGGTCAACAAATCGAGTTAAATCAATTTGCAACGGTAACTGAAGGTTCTGGTCCGAGCCAATTAGAGCGTAGAGACAAAACAGCGTCTGTAACTGTTAAAGGTCAAAATGTTGGTATCTCTTCTGGAACGATTGTATCACAATGGGAAGAGAAAATTGACAAGTTGGAGAAACCAGTTGGTGTAGACTATATTTGGGGAGGACAAAAAGAGAATGAAACAGAAGGTTTTGGAACCTTAGGAATTGCTTTATTGGCTGCTATTATTTTGGTTTACTTAGTAATGGTTTCGTTATACGATAGTTTTGCACACCCATTTGTGGTATTATTTGCTATTCCGCTTTCGTTTATTGGAGCATTATTAGCCTTGGCTTTGACCAATAATACGTTGAATATTTTTACTATTCTTGGGGTGATTATGTTAATTGGTTTGGTTTGTAAAAATGCGATTATGCTTGTGGATTACACCAATCAGCGAAGAGCTGCGGGCGAGAGCATCAGAACCGCATTAATTCAAGCGAATCACGCACGTCTTCGTCCAATTTTGATGACAACCATTGCGATGGTATTTGGTATGTTCCCAATTGCATTAGCATCTGGTGCTGGTGCCGAATGGAAAAATGGATTGGCATGGGTAATTATTGGTGGATTAATAAGTTCATTATTCCTAACCTTGATTATTGTTCCAGTAATTTATGAAATCATGGAGAAATTAATTGCCAAATTCTCTAAAGGTCAAAAAGTAAATTATGAAGCTGAGATGATTGCTGATTACGAACACAGAGAATTAAATGAGGACGGAGTTACTCCAAAACACTAACACCTTCTCACATCATAACAAACGACCTGCTCTTGATAGATGCAGGTCGTTTTTTTTGTAAGTATGTTGCGTGCAAATCTCAAGTTTCGATATTTAGAATTTATCACAACGAAAATCTAACTTTGAATAACAATTGCCTTGGTCTTAATAGAAAATTAGTTGCCACATAACTAAAATCATTAACATTGATAGTCTTGAAATTATTGGTGCCAAAAACATTGTTCACTTGCGTCTCAAAATCAATTTTTTTCTTTTGAATCGTATATCGATAAATAAAATCTGCAAACACATTTTCGTCTCTTTCATTGAACAAGGTCGTGTTTACATACTCTGACTTTAGACCTAAATATTGTTTGTTTTTCAAATTAAAATTTAGATTTAAAATATGACTTTGTTGTTTTACTTGTGGTTGTTTTTGTTCCTCTAATTTGTTATTCGAAAACGTCCAACTCCCTGCGTATTCCAAGTTAAACCAATCCGTTAAATCGGTATCTATTTTACTTCCAAAAATCAAATTTTGATTTGCAATGTCTACTAAATTACCATTAATAAATTGCTGAAAATCCTGCAAAGCAAAACTGCTATTAAGCGTTAGATTTGATTTAATTGCTGAAACATATTTCCCAATTCGGGTTGAAAAATTATGACTGTATCTTGTATTTAATTGCTCAATCGCCTCAATTGAAACTGCTCCATTTCCTAAAACTTCACTTTGATACAGTAAATTATTCTCACTTTGTACATTGCTGTAGCTGGTATTAAAAAAAAGTGACTTCACAGGATTCCTAAATGAGACTCCCACATTAAAATTTTGAATTTTGGATTGTGGCAAGGGAGAATCAATTCTTTTAATACTTCGGTAATTTTCTAAAATATAACCGTAATGCAACTGGTTTATAGTACCAAATTGATTCGAAATTCCTGCTGAAGAATTAATTTTCCAAAAGGAATTTATATCATAGTTGACCGTCAGTCTAGGTTCGAAAGTAGTTTGGCTTAGGTTTTCCGATTGTTGAAGTGGAGCGTCTTTTATTGTGTACGAATGAAAATTAATTGGGGTTGACAATTCAATTCGCCAATTCGCTTTTTTAAATTGAGTTTGCAAATCAACATATATTTTAGAACGAAACCAATCTAAAGTATTCGAAAAATCAGGACTTAAAACACTATTGCTTGATGTAGCTATATCACTATTGAGTTTTTGATTCTCTAATTGCAAACCTACTTTTGACTCCAATGTAAAATACTTTACCGCTTTGATCATCGATAACATATTGTTTGTGTAATAGGTGAGTAAATCTGTATGTTGTGTAACGGAGTCGTACGGCTTATTTTCGTTAAGTAAACCTTCAAACTGTCCGGGATTTACGCGCAGTTCTTGTGGAGTTTTGTTTAATCCTAGGTATGAAAAAAGTACAAGCTTTTGTTTTCCTAATGAAAATATTGATTTCAAATTATTTGAAAACCTAAAATATTCATTACTCAACTCCTGCTTTAAACCTTCATTATTCAAAACGATATTCCCGCGCTGACTATCCCAAAAGCCTTGAAACTCCAGACTGTTTTTGAAATAATTTTTAGTTGTATTTTTTTGAAGTGTAAAATTTGTTTGCAAGGAATTGTAATAAAATTGATTGAACTTTTCCTCTAACAAATCAATTGTACCCGAAGGCGTAAAAAACTGCGTTTTGGTAAAACCCTTTTGCTGTTGATAATCGTTCAAATACGAAACATTCACACGCAATTCATAGTCTTTCTTTAGCTTTTGCAAATAATTGCTTGACAATAAGTGAATAGAATTATCAAGCCATCTCTTTTCAGAAAATTTCGGATTTGCTAATTGTTGTACTGCAAGCCAATCTATTTTCTCTGAATTGTTTTCAAATTGATTTAATAAATCTACAATCGTTAACTTTTTAAGCTGCGACGCTACATTATCTCCTGTATTATTTGTTTGATAGGTAGTGAGCATTTGTCTTCTTTTAGAGAAAAGCATCGGAGTAATATTGGCATCCCAAAGCAACGGGCTAAAGCCACTTCCAAGCCTCGCTTGACCTGTAAAAGTATAGGTGTTTTTAAGTTTGATATTGAGCGCCGTTCGATCAGAAAACTGTAAACTATCCAGTGTTTTTATAGGCTGATGGTTCTCCAGAATTTGTACTTGAGAAACCTCTTGATAAGGCAGGTTGTCATTAGCTAGATTGTATTTGCCCTCTAATAAATCTAAACCTTCAATGTAATATTTGTTGATTGCTTTGCCTTGATATAAAATTTTACCGTCAGGAAGCACTTCAATTCCGGGCATTCTTTTTAGCACATCACCAATGCTTCGGTCTTGCTCTTTTGAAAATGAATTTACCAAATAGCGCAGCGTATCCCCTTTTTGTAAAATAGGTGCTGATTTAACAGAAACCTCCTTTAAGACAAATGACTTTTCAGAAAGAATGAAATTTTTAGTTTGCGTAGTATTATTAATTGCACTTAATACGGTTTCATATCCCATGCAGCGTACCTCCAAATCTACTTCAGGATCAGTACTGACAAAGGTAATTGCAAACATACCCTTACTATCTGTAATAGCATAAGCAATGATAGCAGATGATGATTTTTTATAAATGGATACACTTGCACTAACAATTACCTTGCCTCGTGTTTCCGAAATTTGCCCTTTAATTACGGTTTGAGCATACAGGCAATTACATAAAAATAACAGCAGCCAAAAAACTATTCGCATTAATCTGTAAGTTCCATAGGATTGTTTTCAAACTTCATCTTTTCCTTGGCTCTTTGATCGGCTAAATCAAGCATTTCTTTTGGAAAAGTCATTCCACCCGAATTAATCAAGGTCGATGGTTTTTCCTTGTATCTCTTTTTTAGTTGTTTATACTCTTCATAAGTTATTTGAGTAGGTTTTTGTAATTGATCGGCAGTGTTACAAAAACTGGAACTGTTTTTTATACTTGCAACATTAAATTGATAATGTTTATTGGTATCGTAAATTGACAAAATTAAACCCGGCAAACCATGAAATTTATATGGTCCATCGGATATACTAATATCTGTGGTATACCATGCCACATACGTTCTACCCGCAAACTCAGTTGTTGCTTTTTTACAGCTATAGCCCAATATTTCTTTTTGCTCCTCATGTAATTTCCAGTCAAACTTATCTAAATTTTGATTGTAAGTAAAAGTGCCTTGTCCAAATCTATCAGTAATAATCGTTTGATTATTACTATATTCTTTTATAACTGTATAATTTATTTTCGGTCTCGGTAGTGACTTTCTATCAGGAATTGTTTGAGAATTAGCATAATTATTAGCCATATCAAACACCTTTTGCAGATTTAAACTAAGATAGTATGAAAAGTCGGTTGCGACATTTAATACCATCTGCTCTTTCTGTTTGCTAAGAGTATCCTCTTTATTCACCTGGTATGAATAATCATAGGTGATTTGATAACGTAAAGTGTCTTTTGGGAAATTTTGAGCGTAAATTAAAACTCCTGAAAACAGGAAAACAATTGTAAGAAAAAGTGATTTTATATTCATTTTTAATATTTTAAAAAAAATATGGCTGAAAATCAGCCATATCTAATGTTTATTATGACTAACAGCCAGTTACAATAAATATTACTGCAGATGCAGTAAGAAAAGCTGAATATGGAGTATAGACAGTACTATCATATTCTACAATCCACTCATTCCCGCAATCATCAAGGAATAAAAAAGATTTATCCAACTTAACAAACTTAACAATATTTAACGTACCACTATTTACCATCTGTATAAAAGTGGCATAATCAATTTTTTTAGAAGTTTTTAAATCTAAATTTTTCTCATTTACTAAGCTTTTCACTTGTTTTTCATTGATTGTGCTATTATTTGCAAAAGCAAATGATCCAATCATAGCGAACGCCAGTGTAAACATTAATTTTTTCATAATTTATAGTTTAATAGTTGCCCCATTTAGGACTTGAGCGGTTAGTTTTGGTCCTTGCAGGAAGGTTTATTGTGATTACCTATCACTATTCTATTTTTAATTTTCTTTGGGTTAAATAAACAAATTCCCTCAATTCGTAGCTACTGAATATTTTTTACAATAAAACCAATCATATCTTATTGCAAGACAAATCTGGTAAAAAAAAGCAAAATAAAGTGATTTTTAACAAATAATTAACAATATTATTCGTGTTTTTTAAAAATAAGATCCTTAACATCCTATAATTTGAAAAAATTAGCATCGGAATATTGAAAAGTCTATACTCTTTTCTAGTAAAGTACATGTAGCGTACAAAGTTGAAAAAATCCCTGATTACGACCACCGAGAATTAAGTAAGGAGGGAGTTACACCCAAGCACTCAATGCCATTAAGTTAAGTGTTTATTTGTCATTCCGACGAAGGAGGAATCTCTGTTTGTTGCGCACGTTTGTTGAGATTCCTCCTTCGTCGGAATGACACAATCGTAGGGATTATTCCTTAACTTAATGATATTGCCCAAGCACTAACGACTTCTCGGATTACAAAAAAACGACCTGCTCTTTATAGATGCAGGTCGTTTTTTTTTGTAATAATTAAGTACCAATTAAATGGCTTATAGCTTTTTAATCACATACGTCACAATACCCCAAATGATGAGTTCGTTTTCCTCGGTGACTTTTATGGGTGGATAATTTGGGTTTTCTGGCATTAGATACAAACAATCCTTTTCAACCTTCATTCGCTTGACGGTAAACTCTCCATCAATAAAACAAATGGCAATTTTGTTGTTTTGTGGCTCTAAGCTTCGATCAACAACAAGTACATCCTTGTCATCAATACCGGCATCAATCATAGAGTTTCCTTTGACCTTAATATAAAAAGTAGCCAGCGGGTTTTCACTCAATTGTTTGTTCAAATCGATACTCATTTCCATAAAATCAGCGGCTGGTGATGGAAATCCTGCTGAAACTCCTTCGTTTATAAAAGGAATGCGCAATTCACTTTCAAAATCAGGAAAGTAAAAAGTAAGTTTGGATGTTTTATTTACTGGCATTTTATTTCAAGTATATCTTTAAAACTGGTGGTATATCTAGGTGACAAATGGTTTTGTTTCATATTCCAAGTCAAACTTAAATTTTGTGAGGCTAGTTTTATTTTCTTGTCGCCTATTTTAGCATTCAACCCATCAATTACTTTCATTAGTTGTAAATGTTTGGGATTTTCTTCCTCAAAAAGATCAAACTGTTTTTTATTTTCATCAATAAGTTCAGTAACAATTACACCTGCTTTTTTAAATTTTAAATGCTCATTACCTGCATGAAGTTTTTTCAGTAAGGCTATCGCAGCATTGGCAATGGTCAATGTAGAATTAGAACCATAAGGTAATGTTACGGCGCAATTAAAATAATATTTAGATGTTTGTATGCTGTGTTTGTCTACAACTAGCATGACTATTATGGTGTGGCAACATGATTTTTGCTTGCGTAATTTCTCGGCACATTGCGCTGCAAAAGTAGCTACACGTTCTCGTAATAAATCAAACTCCGCAATTTGTTTAGGAAAACTTCTGGTAGTAGCAATGCTCTTTTTTTGGGTAGCAATAGGCTCTAGGTCTAATACTGATTTGCCTTCTAGTTCATACTTTAAACGCATTCCTAGTACACCCATTTCTTTCTTTATCCAAGCCTCATGTTGGGGTGCGGTAAAATCAAGAGCCGTTACTATATTTCTAGCTTTCATTTTCTTATTCAGTCGATGTCCTATTCCCCATACATCTTCAATCTTAGTCCATTTAAGGGCTTTTACTCGTTTTTCATCACTGTCTATAACATAAACACCTTGGGTTCTGTCTTGGAATTTCTTAGCAATTTTATTGGCTACTTTTGATAATGCTTTTGTTTCGGCAAAGCCAATGCAAACCGGAATACCTACCCATTTGTGTACTCGGTTCTTCATTTGAATTCCATACTGGTGATAGTCCGCGATTGACAATCCATCAAAATTTAAAAAAGCTTCATCAATACTATAAATCTCTAAGTTTGGTGTAAACTGCTCCAGAACCTTCATTACTCGATTGCTCAAATCACCATACAAGGCATAATTTGACGAAAATAATTGCACATCATGCTGTTTTACAATTTCTTTTATTTGAAAAGCGGGCGCTCCCATTGCTATTCCTACCGCCTTCGCCTCATTACTTCGTGAAATAACACAACCATCATTATTAGACAAGATTGCAACAGGTTTCCCGTTGAATTTCGGCTGAAAAACACGTTCGCATGAGGCATAAAAATTATTACAATCGACTAAAGCATACATCCTGCAAAATTACTCAATATCCCTCGATGCGACTTCGTAACAGAAGTTAATTTTAAACACTGTTGATAAGTAGTTTTGTGTAAAACGATTATCCAAAAAGAACTTTTTATTCTTGTTTTAGAATTATTTCTGGTTCAGAATCAAAAGAACAAGCAGTGAATAAAAAAGCGAAAGCCTTAAATTAATCTTAATAGTATCCTTTTAGTAAAATTTTTTTATGTTTTTATTAAATTACAAATTATTGATTTTAAATACTTTAAAAACAAAAAGTCAATAAAAGCTATAAAACTAAGAAACCATCATTCAAATTTTTGGCATGCTACTTGAATATACCTAATCAAATAAGTAAAAAGCGAAAGCCGAAAAGCTCAAGAGTAGGCAAAATTCAAAATTGAAGTATCATGAAAAAAATTACCTTTTTAGTTGCTAGTATTTTCATATTTGGAGGTAGTGTAGCAAGCGCAACAGAAAAAATCGATTTTTCTGTACAGAGAAAATCTCTAGTAGATTTTAGAAATGATGATCCGATTGTGTTCACAGAACGAGGAATTGAATTTTATGTGTTTCCTGACGGGCAACTAGATTTTAATACACGTCCTACAACCAATGGCGACATGTATTACAGATCAAAAGGCAAAAACGGTGTCAACAAAACGTATGGTGCACCAGGAAATAGCCGAAAAGGCAATTATGGCGTAAAAGTAGAACATGACAACCTAGGCAGAGTAAGACAAGTGGGAAATGTGTTCATTAACTACGATGCTAACGACCGAGTAAAACGAATAGGATCTGTATACATGACTTACAACCGTTATGCCTTAGAGCGAGTAGGTGGTTTAGAAATCATTTACAACCGTCGTGGTCAAATTGTTGATATTGTTGGATCTGTAAAAGGAGGTGGCCGTTATGCCTACAACCAAGACAACGATTATGGTTATGATCACAATACGAATGATGATCGTGATGATGATAATGATGATGACCATTACTATTACAGAACAAATGGTACAAAAGC